>CALFSF010000220.1 GCA_937917025.1 uncultured Paraburkholderia sp. | reverse complement strand
CCACATAAAACTGACCCACGCTGAAGAAGACCTGCGGCTTCATCGCGCAGACCAGTTCATCGACGCTGTCTCCGAGCCGGGCCGCCGCATCCGCAGGCGCTACCGGCAACGCCGCGATGATGGCCGCCGGCGCGTTCGCGCGCAGCGCCTCGACGGCGACCTTGAGCGTCGCGCCCGTCGCCATGCCGTCGTCCACCACGATCACCGTGCGCCCGCTCACCGGCAACGCGGGCCACGCGTCGCGATAGAGCGCTTCGCGCCGCGCCAGTTCGGCGCGCTCCTGCGAGAGCACGCGCGCGAATTCCGCCTCCGTCACGCCGGTTTCGTGCTGCAGGTGACGGTCGACGTAAAGCGCGTCGCCGGACGCGATCGCGCCCATCGCGAGTTCCGGCTGCATCGGCACGCCCAGCTTGCGGACCACCAGCACGTCGAGCGGCGCGCCCAGTGCTTTTGCGACTTCGAACGCGACGGGCACGCCGCCGCGCGGCAAACCCAGCACCACGACGTCGCGGCGTCCGGCACGGGTGCTCAACTGGCGCGCGAGCACGCGGCCAGCTTCAGCGCGATCGGCAAAACGATGCTCCATGATCGACCTCATCACGGTTGACGCACCGGCTCTGCCGCGCCGCATGGCGCTGCGGCAGGCGCGGCCAGGCTCCGGTGCCGGTTGAATATTGATCATGCCGGTTGCAGGCAGCTTCGTGTATTGTCGTCCTGTGGACGATCCCACGCTTCTTTTCGCGGCCTTTAGCGTAAACCCCAGTACGCACTGGCTCTGGAACTGCCGATGTCGGGTTAGGGAGCGCAACTATGATTCGTCAAGAGACCGCAGGGTTCGCCATTGACGCAGAGCCGGAGAGCGTACGCTACCGGTCGAGTCTGGCTGAAGAAGTGCTCGCGTCCGAACAGAGTGTATTGCGCCTGATCACGCGAAATACGCCGTTGCCGGAGCTGCTTGTCGAAGTCTGCCGGCGCGCCGAGACGCTACTGGGTGTCGGCGCATCGTGCACGATCCTGCTGCTCGATGAGGACGGTTGCCGCGTGCGGGTGGGCGCCGCGCCGTCCTTGCCCGCGCATTACAGCGCGGCGCTCGACGGACTCCCGATCGGCCCGAGAAGCGGCTCCTGCGGCACGGCGATGTTCGAGCGGCGCATGGTGGTCGTCGAAGACATCGAGACCGATCCCCTCTGGACGGACTTCAGGCATCTGGCGCTGCCGGTCGGGCTGCGCGCATGCTGGTCGATTCCGTTGCAGGACGACGCGGGCACCGTGCTCGGCGCATTCGCCGTCTATTACCGCGCACCGCGCCGGCCGGGCAAGGACGAAGAAGCGATTCTGCGCGACATCGGCCGCAGCGTCGGGCTCGCGGTCCATCAGGACACCATCGCGCGGCGCCTCGCGCAAAGCGAGGAATATCACCGGCTGGTGGTCGACCATCTGAACGAAGGCATCGTCGTGCAGTCGCCGGACGGCGTCGTGCTCGCGTGCAATCCGGGCGCCCGGCGCATGCTTCACGCGAAGACGGGTCTCGTGGGCGAGAGCATCCATGGCGTGATCAGGCGTGCGGTGTGGGAAGACGGCTCGCCGATCTCCGCAGCCGAACAGCCGACCCGCCGTGTGCTCGCAAGCGGCAAGCCTCTGCTTGGCCTCACCATGGGCCTCGTGCTGGCCGACGGCGAGATGGTGTGGATCACCGAAAACGTCGTGCCGATCATCAAGCCAGGTGAAAGCGAACCGGGTTCGGTCCTGATCTCGTTCAACGATATCGGCCCCGTGCGCGAGGCGCACCGCCAGCTCCGGGAGCTTGCGATACGCGATTCGCTGACGGGCCTCTACAACCGCGCGTATCTCGGCGACCGGATGCGCGAGCTGTTCGAACCCGCCGGCGGCAGCGCGCCCCCCGAGCGGATCGCCGTGCTGTTCGTCGATCTCGATGGTTTCAAGAAGGTCAACGACACCGCCGGACACGAGGCGGGCGACGTGCTTCTCCGTAGCGTCGCCGAACGGCTCGCGCGCTGCGTCGGCGAAGCGGACACGCTCGCGCGGGTGGGCGGCGACGAATTCGTGATCGTCGTGAGCGGCTATCGCGACGTCGAGGCGATCGCGGCGCTCGCGCGTCAGGTGCTCGATACGATTGCCGTGCCGTTCGCGGTTGCCGGCAACGAGTATTACCTCGGCGTTTCGATCGGCATCAGCGTGTCGCCCGGCGACGGCCGCGACGCGACGATGCTGATGCGCAACGCCGATTCCGCGATGTATCACGCGAAACAGCGCGGCCGGAACAACTTCCAGTTCTTCACCGCCGAGCTGAACCAGCGCCTGCAACGCCGCTTCAGTATCGAACAGTCGTTGCGGCGCGCGCTGGCCGCGGGCGAGCTGAGCCTCGTCTACCAGCCGGTGATCGACAGCGGCTGCGGCCGCACGATCGGCGCGGAGGCGCTGCTGCGCTGGCACCACGAAGAGCTGGGACAGGTGTCGCCGGTGGAGTTCATTCCGGTGGCCGAGGACACCGGCCTCATCGTCGCGATCGGCCACTGGGTGCTCGAACGCGCCTGCGAGCAGGCCGCCGAATGGCGTCGCACGATCGCGCCCGATCTCGTGATCGCGGTGAACCTGTCGCCGCGCCAGTTCAACGACGGGCTGGTCGAGCGCATCGCCGCGTGTCTGTCGCGCACGCGGCTCGCGCCCGGCGCGCTGGAACTCGAGATTACCGAAGGCCTGCTGATGCGCGACAGCGAAGCCGTGCTGCCGATGCTGCGGGCGCTGACCGGGATGGGCGTGCGGATTTCCGTCGACGACTTCGGCACCGGCTATTCGTCGCTGTCGTATCTGAAGCGGTTTCCGCTGCACAACCTGAAGGTGGACCGCTCGTTCGTCGCGGGCCTGCCGGACCATCGCGATTCGGTGGCGATCACGCAGGCGGTCGTGGCGATGGCGCACTCGCTGGGCATGAACGTGACCGCCGAAGGCGTCGAGACGGTGGAGCAGGCCACCTTTCTGCGCTCCATCGGTTGCGACAAGCAGCAGGGCTATCTCTTCAGCCGGCCCGTCGAGGCCCGCGCTTATGCGCGTCATCTGCTCGCCCCGTACGATGCGCCGGGTGTCCAGATGGCGCGCTGAAACCGGCAACGCCAGGTCTGGCACGCCACGGGCGCCGGACGGGCCCGCGCCTCGCCATCATCCGGCCGGGCGCGGGCCTTGTTTTTGCTGACGGTATCGGGCGAGGGACGCGGCTTCGCGCACGTCCTTCGCGGCGCTGGAACCCGTAATATAATCAACGGCTAACCCCAAGGCAGGTCCCGGCCGAAGCGCATCGGGCGAGGCAGGCAAGGGCACGACGAAAGGAAACGAAAGGAAAGAGGGCGAGGGCGAAGCAGATCGGACGCCCGCGCCCATGCTGCGCCTGCATTCACTTCGCACAAGGCTCGCAAGCCTGTTATTCCATGACAAATCCTTTCGGCTCCCAGGGCTCACACGACGAGGAGCCGCTGGTCACCGTTCCGGTTTCAGCCGGGAACGGTCCCGACAATACCGGCAGTTACCGGATCCGGCCCCCCGCGGGCGGCCCGGCATCGTCCACCCGCTGGATCATGCCGGGCGAGACGGTCGACATCGACGACCTGTCGATCGGGCGGGGCTTCTTCTACGTCGGCGATTTTCGGCGGGCGCGCCCGGGTCCGGTCGACGCGTGCGTGGTCGATACCGGCGCCCCGCTCGCGCAGGAGGCGGCCGATCCCGCGGTGGACATCGGCATCCTGCCGCCTGGCTACGCGACGCTGTCAGGCGAAGAGCGGCGCACGTACCTCGAATGGCTCGCGTCGCCGCGCCGGAAATCGGACATCCATACCCGCTACCTGTTCCTGCATCTGTTCGGCTTCGAGCGGCGCGTGCTCATCGACGGCGCGGCGGGCAAGGTCAGCGAAGCCGAATACGGCGAGATGACGCGTGAACTGCAGCGCATGCTCAGCCTCGATGCCGACTATTCCTGGCAGCGGCATGTGCGCAATCTGGTCGACATCATCGACCTGATGGCCGCGCGCACCGGCAAGGTCTACGACCGGAAGCCGCCGAACGGCTCGGCGACCGGTTATCAGGTGCCGCTGAACGTGCGCGTGGCGTTCGGCCAGGCGGCGCTCGACCGTCATCCGGTGCCGGCCGGCTGGGCGCTCGCGTGGGTCAAGCTCGATCCGATGATGATCCGCCGCGCGGCCGTGGCGCGCTGTCCGGACGAGTTCCACCGCGTCTTCATGCGCAGGTATCGCGAGCGTTTTCAGGAGGGCATGCTGGTGCCGGTGAACCGCACGCGGCTCAACGTGCTGCCGCAACCCGCGTTCAAGGCGCTTCAGAACGTGCCGCTGCCGGGGTTTCTGCTCGGGCTGCCGGACGTCGCCGCGGTCACCGGGCCGCGCAACCGGCTGCAACTGCTGATGAACGAATCCGCCGACGCGCTCGGCGCGTTCAGCCGCTATCTGGCCCGCAATCCGGATGCGTACGGCTCGCTCGAAGCGACGCTGATGTTGCCGCCCGACGTGTGGCCCGATGCGACGCGCGATGCGCTTGCCGCGCTCGCCAGCGACGTGGCGGACACGACGACGGTGACCACGTTCGGCGCGCTCTTCGCGCGCTTCAAGGTGATGGGCACACTCACGCGCGACAGGATGGCGTCGTTCAACGCCGCGCTGTCACAGGCGGGTGTCGCGCTCGAACCGGACGTGCGGCTTGGCGCGCGCACGCCGAAACCCGACGATGCCGTCGCGCTTTTCGCCGCACCCGCGAGCGTTGCGCTCGCGCATACCGACGATGCGTACGTCGTCGCGACCTTGATGGTCGATCTCGCCGCGGCGGTGGCGACGGCGGACGGCAGCGCATCGGCGGCGGAAATCGCGCTGATCGAGCGGGAAATCGACGCATGGTCGCATCTCGAAGCGCTCCAGCAAACACGCCTGAAGGCGAGAAATCTGGTGCAGCTCGCGCAGGCCGCGCCCGGCGCGGGTTTGAAGAAGAAGCTCGAACCGCTGCCCGCCGCGGTCAAGAAAGCGATCGCGTGTTTTCTCGTGCAGACCGCGAACGCGGACGGCACGGTCTCACGCGAAGAGGTGAAGCTGCTGGAAAAGATCTACCGCATGCTTGATCTCGACCCGCAGCGTCTCTATATCGATCTGCATCAGGGTGCGAGTGTCGCGTCGGGTTCGCCGCGTGGCGCGCGCGCCGCCGGTGCGGCGAAGCCGGGAAATCCGGGAAGACCGGTATCGAAAGAGGCCGCCCCGGACGCACGTTCGACAGGCGCGGAACTTGTACTCGATACCGCGCGGATTGCCGCGCTTCAGCACGAAACCGCGCGCGTGTCGGCGATGCTTGCGGACGTGTTCGTCGAAGAGCAGCCGGCCGTGCCGGTCGATGCGTCGAACCCGCGGGAAGCCGCCGGGCCGGAAGAGCCGGAAGAGATCATGGCGGCGCCCGACGCCCTGCTCGGTCTCGACGACGCGCATTCGACGTTCCTGCGGCTTCTGGTGTCACGTCCGGCGTGGACGCGCGCCGAACTCGCCGACGCCGCGGCGGACCTCGAACTGATGCTCGACGGCGCGATCGAACAGGTCAACGAGGCGTCGCTCGATCACTGGGACGAGCCGCTCACGGACGGGGAGGACCCCGTGGAAATCAATCAGGATCTGGCACAAAGGCTCGCAGCATGACAACGATTCGCCCGAGGGACCGCGATGCGGTCCTGCAGTCCCTGCGCGCCGGCGTCGTGCCGCGCGCCGGGCAGCATCTGATTCAGGTGGGCCGCGCGCGTGAACTCGAAGCGCTGTTGCAGGACGTGGAACGGGTCGCCGATGGCGGCTCGAGCTTTCGCATCGTGGTCGGCGAATACGGCGCGGGCAAGACGTTTTTTCTGAACCTGGTTCGCGCGATCGCGCTGGAGAAAAAGCTCGTCACCGTCCACGCCGACCTGAATCCCGACCGGCGCCTGCATGCGTCCGGCGGACAGGCGCGCTCGCTCTATGCGGAACTCGTCAAGAACATGGCGACGCGCACGAAGCCCGAAGGCGGGGCGCTGGCGGGCGTCGTCGAAAAGTTTATCGGCCAGGCCAAGACCGAAGCGAAAGCGACGGGCCGCACGAGCGAAGCCGTGATCCGCGCGCAACTCGGCCAGCTGACCGAGATGGTCAACGGCTACGATTTCGCGGACGTGATCGCGGCGTACTGCCGGGGTTTCGAGGAAGGCAACGAGCAGCTGAAAAGCGATGCGGTGCGCTGGCTGCGCGGCGAATTCTCGACGCGCACCGATGCACGCAACGCGCTGGGCGTGCGCACGATCGTCGACGATGCCAGCATGTACGACCAGCTGAAGCTGCTCGGACGCTTCGTGCGGATGGCCGGCTATAGCGGCCTGATGGTGTGCCTCGACGAACTGGTCAACCTCTACAAGCTCGCGAACGTGCAGGCGCGAAACGCGAACTACGAACAGATCCTGCGCATTCTCAACGACTCGCTGCAGGGCTCGGCGGCGGGGCTCGGTTTCGTGCTGGGCGGCACGCCGGAATTCCTGCTCGACACGCGGCGCGGTCTCTACAGCTATCCGGCGCTGCAGTCGCGGCTTGCGGAAAACACGTTCGCGACGAACGGACTCGTCGACTATAGCGGCCCGGTGATCCGTCTCGCGAGCCTCACGCCCGAGGATTTTTACGTGCTGCTCGACAAGATCCGCATCGTCCACGCGTTCGGCGATGCCAGCAGGGCGCTCCTGCCTGTCGAGGCGATCCAGGATTTCATGGCGCATGCCGCCGCGCGCCTTGGCGAAGCGTATTTCCGCACGCCGCGCACCACGATCACCGCGTTCATCAACCTGCTTGCCGTGCTGGAACAGAATCCCGATGCGAACTGGCGTCAGCTGATCGGCGGGCTCGAAGTCGAGCGCGACACCGGCGGCGCAGCGGACATCGCAACCGACAGCGACGATGAGCTCACCAGTTTCCGGCTCAACTGAGTCACGCAGTTTCGACCTGCTCGACGAGCGGATCCGCCGCTGGATCTGGCGCGAAGGCTGGACGGAACTGCGCGACGCGCAGGAGCGCGCGGTGCCCGCACTGATCGAGGCGGACCGCGACGTCATCATCGCGGCGGCCACGGCCGCCGGCAAGACCGAGGCGGCGTTCTTGCCGATCCTGTCGAACCTGCTGCGCGACGCACGTTGCGTCGGCTCGGTGCTGTACGTGAGCCCGCTGAAGGCGCTGATCAACGACCAGTGGTCGCGTCTGGAGCAGCTGTGCGAGTCGCTCGACATTCCCGTGACAGGCTGGCATGGCGACGTATCCGCTGGCCGCAAGCAGCGCTTCCTGAAGCATTCAGCAGGCGTGCTGCTGATCACGCCTGAATCGCTCGAGGCGTTGTTCGTCAACCGGGGCGCGTCGCTCGCGGCGATTTTCAGCACGCTGCGCTATGTGGTCGTCGACGAACTGCACGCGTTCATCGGCGCCGAACGCGGCATGCAGTTGCAGTCGCTGATGGCGCGCGTTGATCATGTGTGCGGCCGGTCCGTGCCGCGCGTGGGTCTCTCGGCGACGCTCGGCGACATGCAGCTCGCCGCGCGCTTTTTGCGCGCGCGGGCGAAGCGGCCCGTCGAGATCATCGAGTCCGGCAGCGCGGGGCAGGAACTGAAGGTGCTGATCAAGGGATTCGTCGAAACGGGCGCGCGGCTCGATTTCGATCTCGCGCCTGGCGAGCGTCCCGCGCTCGAAGACGACGTGCCCGGCAGCACGCTCGAAGTCGCCAGCCAGATCTATCGCGCGCTGCGTGGCTCGAACAACCTGATCTTTCCGAACAGCCGCCGGCTGGTGGAAAACTACGCGAGCCTGCTGCGTCGCGCGTGCGAGCGCGACGGCTATCCGAACGAATTCTGGCCGCATCACGGCAGTCTTTCGAAGGAACTGCGCGAGGAAACCGAGCGGGCGTTGAAGGCCGGCGACCGGCCCGCGAGCGCGGTGTGTACGACAACGCTCGAACTCGGCATCGACATCGGCGCCGTGAAGAGCGTCGCGCAGATCGGACCGCCGCCGTCGGTGGCGAGCCTGCGGCAGCGTCTGGGACGCTCGGGACGCCGCAAGGGCGAAGCGGCGATCCTGCGCTGCTACTGCGTCGAGGCGGAACTGCGCGACGACTCCGATCTGTCAGACCGGCTGCGCGAAGGTCTCGTGCAATCGATCGCCATGGTGCGGCTGCTTTTGAAGCGCTGGTTCGAGCCTCCGCGCGCGGGCGGGTTGCATCCATCGACGCTCGTGCAGCAGATCCTGTCGATCATCGCGGAGCGCGGCGGCGCCACGGCGAGCGACCTGTGGCAAACGCTCGTCGTGGACGGCCCGTTCGACACGATCGACAAGCCCACGTTCGCGGCGATCCTGCGTAGCCTCGGCGGCAGGGACCTGATCGTGCAGGAGCAGGGTGGCTTGCTGCTGCACGGCGTCGCGGGCGAGCGGCTCGTGAATCACTACGCGTTCTACGCGTCGTTTTCGAGCGACGACGAGTTCAGCGTGATCGCCGGCAACCGGCCCCTGGGTTCGCTGCCGGTTTCGCATCCGCTCACGCCCGGGCAGAGCATCATTTTCGCCGGGCAGCGCTGGCGCGTGGAGGACGTCGACGCGGAAAAGAAGCGTGTGTTCGTTCATCCGGATCGCGGCGGTGCGCCGCCCGTTTTCGACGGCGCGGGCGCGCGGGTCCACGACGAAGTGCGGCGCGAGATGCACCGCGTGCTCGCGGAAACGGAGCCGGTCGCGTTTCTTGATGCCAGGGCGCAGATGCTGCTCGACGAGGCGCGGCGTTATTTCGTTTCGTCGAACCTCGCGACGCAGTCGGTCTTCGTCGCGGGCAGCAGCGTGATGCTCGCGACGTGGTCCGGCGACTGGCTGAACGATGCGCTCGTCGTGCTGCTTCGCGCGCAGGGTCTCGACGCGTGGAATCAGGGGCCGGCGGTCAGTGTCCGCGCTTCGGGGACCGGCACGGTGCGAGACGCGTTGCAGCGGATCGCGACGATGACGCCATCCGAAACCACGGCCGCGTTGCAGACGATCCAGAACGTCGATAACGAAAAGTGGGACTGGACGCTGCCCGACGACGTGAAGCGGGCCGCGTATGCGTCGCTGCGGCTCGATCTGGCGGGTGCGCTCGCCGAGGCGCGGCGGCTGGCCGTTGCGGAACCGGCCTAGACGACGGGCGTCTTTTTCACACTTTCCCGCGCCACGGCACCAGACGCCGTTCGAGCGCGCGCATGCCGAGGTCGAAGGTCCACGCGATCAGGCCGATCAGCACGATGCCCATCACGACGACGTCGGTGCGCAGGAAGCTCGATGCGTTGAGCACCATCTGACCGAGCCCGGCCGTCGCCGCGACCATTTCGGCGGCGACGAGCGTCGTCCAGCCGAAGCCGATCGCGATCCGCAGGCCGGTCAGGATTTCCGGCAACGCTGCGGGCAACACAACATGCCGGACGACCTGAGCGAAGCTGCCGCCGAGCGAATACGCGGCGTTGACCTGCTCGGCCGTCGCGCTGCGAACGCCGGCGCGCGCGGCCATCGCGATGGGGGCGAAGCACGCGAGGTAGATCACGATCAGCTTCGCGGTTTCATCGATACCGAACCAGATGACGACCAGCGGTAAATACGCGAGCGGCGGCAACGGACGATAGAACTCGAGCGGCGGATCGAGCAGGCCGCGCGCGATCCGGCTTACGCCCATCAGGATGCCGGTCGGGACCGCCGTCAGGCTCGCGAGCGCAAATGCGCCGAACACGCGGATGGCGCTCCACATCAGGTGCTGCGAGAGCGGCAGGCCGCCCTGGATGCGCCCGTTCCATGCGTCGACGAATGCGGACCATACTGCCTGCGGCGAGGGCAGGAACAGCGGCGGCACCCAGCGAAACGACGTCGCCGTCCACCACAACAGCGCGATGGCGATGACAGACACGACGCTCAGCGCCGCTGTCGGACCTTCTCCCGGCAGGCCGCGCCGGGGCTTGCGACGCGCGGCCACGCGCGTCACGGTGGGAGATGACTGCAACGAATCGATTGAACTCATGACAATGCCGTTTCGCGTGCCGCGCGCGGTTCGCCGTGCAGGTGGCGCAGGAGGCGCTCGCGCCACTGGATGAATTCCGGCGACGACTTCACCGCGCGGGCATCGCGCGATGCGAGGAACTGGCGCGCGAACGGTAACTGATGGCTTTCGGCGATGCGACCCGGGCCGGGTGTCATCAGGACCAGTCGCGTGGCGAGAAAGAGCGCTTCTTCAACACTGTGCGTGATGAAGAAAATGGTCTTGCGCGTGCGGCCCCAGACGTCGAGCACGAGTTCCTGCATCGATTCGCGGGTGAGCGCATCGAGCGCGCCCATCGGTTCGTCCATCAGCAGGACGAGCGGATCGCTGGCAAGCGCACGGGCGATGCCCACCCGCTGCTGCATGCCGCCGGAAAGGGCGTATACGCGTGCATCGGCGTGACTGTCGAGGCCGACGAGCGTCAGCATTTCACGCGCGATCTCGCGCCGGCGGGTGCGCCCGACGCCCTGGAAGCGCAGCCCGAGCGCGACGTTGTCGAGCACGTCGAGCCATGGCATCAGCGCGTACTTCTGGAACACGACACCGCGTTCCGCGCCAGGGCCCGTGATCGGTTCGCCGTTCAGCCGGGCGACGCCCGTCGTCGGATCGATGAAGCCCGCCAGACAGTTCAGCAGGGTTGTCTTGCCGCATCCCGAAGCGCCCAGCGCGACGACGAACTCGCCGCTCTCGATCCGCAGATCGACGCCTTCGAGGGCGGCCGTCGAGGCACCCTCGTAGGTCACGCCAAGGCCGCGGATCTCGAGCGTGCTCATTTCGATGCTTGCTGCACGAAGTGGGGGTCGACGCCCGCCGAATAGTCGGGCAGCACGTTCTGGATCGTGCCCTGCGACTTGAGGAATGCCGCCGTCGCCGCCAGCGACTTCGCCGCGCCGCTCTGCGCGCCACCGCCAAGCCACGTGGGCGAAGCCTGCTCGGCGAGCGTCGGGAACGCGTAGAGCGCGAGGCTCCCGGGGACGTCGGCGGCATTCGAGCCCGATTCCTTCGCCACGCCTTCGACTTCCTTCGACCCCGCCACCCACGCGGATTTGTGATCGCGATACTGGGCGTCCGTATCGGCCAGCACCTTCACGAGACCGACGAGAAACGCGCTGTTATCCTGCGCGAACTTGCGATTCACCACGAAGCCGTCGAAGGTCGCCTTGCCCGATTCCCTCGCGACCTGTCCCGATGTGATCAGCACCTTGCCGTTCTTCTTCACCTTCGCGAGAACCGGATCCCAGATGTATGTCGCGTCGATGTCGCCGCGCTCCCACGCCGCCGCGACTTCGGGCGGGCGCAGGTTGAGGATCTTCACGGTCGACGGGTCCACGCCGGCATCCTGCAGCGCAACGAGGGCGTGGAAGTGCGAAGTCGAGACGAACGGCAGGCCAATCTTGTGGCCCTTGAGGTCGGTCAGCTTCGTCACGCCCGAACCGTCTCGTGCAACCAGCGCTTCCGCGTCGTTGATGTTGTCGAGAATCCAGAACAGCGAGACGTCCACGCCTTGCGACAGTCCTGCCGCGATCGGACTGGAGCCGGCCTCGCCGAGCTGGATCGAGCCCGATGCCAGTGCGCGGATCACGTCGGCGCCGCCCGCGAGCTTGCGGTAGGTCACCTTGTAGCCGGTCGCTTTTTCGACTGCACCGCTCACCTGCGCGTATCGCCATGGAACGACCATGTCCTGATAGCCGATCACGACTTCGCGTGATTCGGCATGCGCCATGCCGGCCGCCATGGCGAAAAGAGCGACGCCGGCAGCGGCGGTTCGCAGCGAGGAGAGCAGTGGTTTCATCGGGGACCCCGGTCCTTGTCAGATATGGTCAGGCGCCAACTATAAGCAATCCATCAGCCAGATAGTTCGAACCATTCGTGCATTGCAAATGACGTCGGCTGCGAACGCTGGCACGCGCGCGTCCAGCAGGGAGAAACGGCAGGAGGAGAGCGGAAGACGCCCTTATTCCAGTTCGCCCTAAGCAAGCGAGAATTTCGTGGTTCGCGGGCGTTCTGCCTGTTGCTACATTCGGGGTCGCGAGGCACCGCACGAGTGCCCGTGCCATCGAACCCTGGAAGACCACCCAATGAAAGTGAAATATCTGTTGCCAGCCGCCATGGGGCTGCTGTTTATCGTGTCGGGCGTGGCTCACGCGGACCGTCTGGATGACATCAAAAAGGCCGGCGTGTTGCGCGTGGCGACCTTCGACAGCAATGCGCCGTTCGGCTTCGTCGACCCCAAGACCAACCAGATCGTCGGTCTCGACGTGGATTACGCAAAGGCCGTCGCCAGCAAGCTGGGTGTAAAGCTCGAGATCCAGCCGACCAACCCGGCCAACCGCATCGCCTTCCTGACGTCGAAGAAGGTCGATCTCGTGTTCGCCAACTTCACGATCACGGATGAACGCAAGAAGGAAGTCGATTTCAGCACGCCTTACTTCGCTTCCGGCACGCAGTTCATCGCAAGGAAGGGGGTACTGAAGACGCCCGATCAGCTGAACAGCCTGCGGATCGGCGCGGACAAGGGAACGACCAACGAACAGCAGGTACGCGCCCAGTTCCCGCAAGCCACGATCGTCGCGTATGACGACACGCCGTTCGCGTTCGCCGCGCTGCGCACGGGTAACGTGCAGGCGATCACGCAGGACGGCCCCAAGCTCGTGGCGCTCCTCGCCAACGTGCCGGATCGCGACAAATACGAAATTCCGGCGTTCACCATTTCGAACGACTATGAAGGTGTGGGCGTGCCGAAGGGCGAGCCGCGCCTGCTCGGCTTCGTCAACGATACGTTAAAAGGCCTCGAGGCGGACGGCACGGCGGCGAACATCTACAACCAGTGGTTTGGCCCGAAGAGCCGCGCGCCGCTGCCACGGCTCTTCAAGATCGGCGATCCTCAAAAGAGTTGAGCGTCCGGTCGTTTCTTCCGGTGTTGCGCGTCGTCCGGCTGAGCCACCTTGCGGTGGCCAGCCGGATCTGTCTTTGTGTTCGATGTCGTTCGATGACTTTCTAAAACCGCATGATCCCGATGAATGGATGGCTCGCGCCGAAGTACGTGAACTGGCTCTGGCACGGCTTCGGGATGACGCTCGGGCTTTCAGTCCTGGTCGCGATCACGGCGACGGCGTGCGGCTTTTTGCTGGCGCTTGCCCGCAGCTCACGCGCCGCGCCGCTGCGGCGCGCCGCCGCACTGTATGTGCTCGTCTTTCGCAATTCACCGCTGATCGTGCAACTGTTGTTCTGGTATTTCGGCGTGGCGACACTGCTGCCTGAAACCACGATGAACTGGTTGAATACGCCGCACGCGGTGGACCTCGGCGTCGTGTCGCCGGGATGGCCGTCGTTCGAGTTTGTCGCGGGGTGGTTCGGGCTGACCTGCTATACCACCGCCTTCATCGGCGAGGAGTTTCGCGCGGGGCTGTCGGGCGTTCCCGCCGGCCAGCATCAGGCGGCGGCCGCGTTGGGCCTCACGCCGTTTGGCGCGTTCGTTCATGTGATCCTGCCGCAGGCGGTGCGCATCGCGACGCCGCCGCTCTTCGGGCAATACATGAACGTCGTGAAAAATTCGTCGCTGACGATGGCGATCGGCCTCGCCGAACTGTCGTATGCGTCGCGCCAGGTCGATACCGAAACGTTCAAGACGTTCCAGGCCTTTGGCGCGGCGACCGTGCTTTACATCCTCACCATCGCGGTGCTCGAAGTGGGGCTCGTGCTGTCGCAACGCGCCAGTGCGCGCACTGGCAGGAGGTAGGCATGGACCTTTCGCCGCTGCTGTCGAACATTCCGTACCTGCTGGTCGGCAACTTTCCGCACGGGCCGCTCGGCGGCGCCGCGCTGACGGTGGTGATGGCCGTCGTTTCCGCGTCGCTGTCGGCGCTGCTGGGACTCGCGGGCGGCGTGGCCCTCGCGCTCACGCAAAGGACCGCCCACGTCGTGCTGCTGATGGTGATCGGTTTCTTCCGCGCCATTCCTGTGCTGATGCTGATCTTCTGGACATTCTTCCTGATGCCAATCCTGCTGCACGTCGACGTGCCCGGCCTTGCCACCGTGGTGTGCGCACTGGCGCTGATCGGCGGAGCGTATCTGTCGCATTCGGTGCATGCGGGTATCGTGGCGACCGGCGATGGACAGTTGCAGGCGGCGCTTTCGCTCGGCCTCACGCGCGCCCAGGCCTTGCGTCATGTGTTGTTGCCGCAGGCGATCCGGATCATGGCGCCGTCGTTCATCAACCAGTGGGTATCGCTCGTGAAGGATACGTCGCTTGCCTATATCGTCGGCGTGCCGGAATTCGCATTCCTCGCCAATCAGGTGAATAGCCGTCTCATGGTGTATCCCGTGCAGATCTTCCTGTTCGTCGGCCTTGTCTATCTGCTTCTGTGCACGTCGCTCGACGCGCTGGCAACGTGGGCGATCACTGGACGTACACGTCGTCGCGTTCGCGACACGGGTACGCCGGAGCGCACCGAAGACGCGACGGCGCTGGCCGCCGCGCAACCGGTGCGGCGCGTCTAGCCGGGGTTGGTGATCGCCGTATCGGGCTGCGCTTTACTTTCCACGATTCGTTATTTCCGCCTTGCGTTCCGCTCGTTTACGCTGAAAAGACGGCGCCTGCGCGTGCCGCCCTCGATGTGGCCGGCACTCACCGGGATCTGCACTGGCTGCCGCGCAGCGCATGGCCGCGGGAAACCAACCCGCGGCCGTCCAATGAATCGTTTTGGGTTTCGCGAGGATGCGAACATGAGCGACATCGCAATCGACACACCGGTGCTGGCCGCGAAGATCGAGGCCGAGCTGAACTACCTCGAATACAACGGCGCAAAGCCCGTCTCTTACCAGTACGATCCACCGCCGGGCGTGGCGAAACGCAGCGGCGTCTATCGACCGTATCGGGTGTCCATTTCGAATGCGCGCGTCGCGCCGCCGCCAGGCGCGTTGTCGCTCGATCGTAACGGTTTCGAACTGCATCGGCACGCGAGCGCCGTCAGCGATTTTTCGGATCGCGCGGCGATCGAATCGGTCTACTACCGGGAGTCGGAACAGTTGTTGAAGGACGCCACCGGCGCGCGCAGAGTGGTCGTTTTCGATCACACCTTGCGCGACGGCACGGCGGCACGTGCCGACGGCATCCGGGAACCGGTCAAGTACATCCACAACGATCAGACCTTCGTTTCGGGGCCGCGCCGGGTGCGCGATCATCTTCCGCCGGACGAGGCGGAACAGCTGCTGAAAGGCCGCGTGGCGATCGTCAACCTGTGGCGTCCGGTCGAGACGGTGGAGTCGTCGCCGCTGGCGCTATGCGACTCGCGCAGCATCGCGCTCAACGATCTGGTCGCGTCCGATCTGGTGTATCCGGACAAAGTAGGCGAGACCTATGCGCTTGTGTTCAATCCCCGTCACCGCTGGTATTACTTTCCACGCATGACGCCCGACGAATTCCTGCTGCTGAAGATCTACGACTCCGCAGGCGATTCGATCGCGCGTCTGAGCGCGCATACGGCGTTCGACGATCCGACGTCGTCCATCGACGCGCGGCCGCGTCGAAGCATCGAATTGCGCTCATTGCTCTTCTTTTGACGGGCACGGTCGCGTGCGCCTCGCGCGCGGGAATTTGTTCACACAAAACATCACCACTGGCGCTTCTTTAGAAATCGGAATTTATTGGTTCGCCTTCCGCGTGCGCTCTTTCATAGTGTGTCTTGATGGCTATAGACGGTTTTCTGACGGCTGGCCAGACACACACTCGCACAAGGAGAGGTCATGACGGTTGAACTCGAAGAGCGGCCCGCGCACGCGTTGCTGGAGGCGGCGCGATCGGCTGCGGCAGAGACGGGACTCGCTTACGCGGGCGGAATCGCACCGCGCGATGCGTGGGCACTCGTGTCGGCGGGCGACGCGCTGCTGGTCGACGTGCGCACCGCGGAGGAGCGCAAATTTGTTGGCTTTGTGCCGGACAGCCTGCACGTGGCGTGGGCAACGGGCACGAGCCTGACGCGCAATCCGCGCTTCGTCCGCGAACTGGAGGCGAAGACCGGCAAGGACGCGGTGGTGCTGCTGCTGTGCCGCAGCGGCAATCGTTCCGCGCAGGCCGCCGAAGCGGCCGCGAAAGCGGGCTTCAGCCAGGTATTCAACGTTCTGGAAGGCTTCGAAGGCGAACTGGACGCGGCGCAACGCCGTGGCGCCACCAACGGCTGGCGTTTTCACGACCTGCCGTGGGTGCAGGACTAGCGTCGCCCGTTTTATCCGCGCTATCTATTGATACTTATTCGACCGGGGGCCGTTGTGGCTGTTTTCGATATCGACGACATCGTTCAGGCGCTGCAAACGGCTCGCCAGCAATGGCGTGAAGTGCAAAAACGCTCGCTCGAACCAGGCGGGCGGGAATTGCCCGCACGCGAAGCGCTCGCGGACATCGTCAATACGCTGAAGGGCGTGCTGTTTCCGATGCGGCTCGGGCCGCCCGACCTGCGCCAGGAAAGCGAAAATTTCTATGTCGGGCACGCGCTCGATTCCGCGCTGCATGGATTGATGGCCCAGGCGCGGCTCGAGTTGCACTATCGCGCGCGCCACGACCAGCCGTCCGCGGACGACATCGAGCAACGGGCGGGCGTCGCGGTCAGGGCATTCGCGGCGAAGCTGCCGCAGATCCGCGCGCTGCTCGATAGCGACGTGCTCGCCGCGTTCCATGGCGACCCGGCGGCGGGAAGCGTCGACGAAGTGCTGCTGTGCTATCCGGGCGTGCTCGCGATGATCCATCATCGTTTCGCGCATGAACTCTACCGGCTCGGGCTGCCGTTGCTTGCGCGGATCGTCGCCGAACAGGCCCATGCGGAAACCGGCATCGATATCCATCCGGGTGCGCGGATCGGCGCGAGTTTCTTCATCGACCATGGCACGGGCGTGGTGATCGGCGAGACGTCGGTCATCGGCGAGCGGGTTCGCGTCTATCAGGCCGTGACGCTCGGCGCGAAGCGGTTTCCGCGCGACGCCCAGGGCCATCTCGAGAAGGGCCTCGCGCGGCATCCGATTGTCGAGGACGACGTGGTGATTTACGCGGGCGCGACCATTCTCGGCCGCGTGACGCTCGGCCGCGGCGCGGTGATCGGCGGCAACGTGTGGCTCACGCAGGATGTGGCGCCTGGCTCCCATGTGACCCAGGCCGTATCGCGCAACGAAGCGACTCACGGTGGCACCGTCAATATGCTGCATGCGGCCACTGCCGCGGCCCGCTCAACGGCTGAAGCCGGCGTCGCGCGATGACCGTGATCGTGCGCGACCTGGGCCTGGCGCTGCGGCGTCTGCGCGAAGCGCGCGGCTGGTCGCAGGAGCAGCTCGCCGAGCACGCGGGACTGAACCGCTCGTACGTGGGCGAAGTGGAGCGGGGCGCGGCGATCGCTTCGATCGTCACCGTCGAAAAGCTCGCCGCCGCGCTCGACGTGAGCGTCGCGGACCTGCTCTGTCCGCTGTCCACGTGGTCGCGTACCACGCCCGCCGTGACGGCGGCGCATGCTGCCGGCGAAGACGGCGGCTGATATCGCCGGTTTGCCGTCTATAGCATGTTGAGCGCCCGCATCGCTGTCTCGATAATCGGTTCCGCTCATAAGCTTTCCTGTTTTTCTTCTATACCTCCCCGGAGCTTCCTATGACAGCAACAGTGGGCGGCCTGACGGCGCTCGGCGATACCGCAGCACGGCAACTAGCCAATGCCACCAAAACCGTTCCCCAGCTCTCGACGATCACGCCGCGCTGGCTCACGCACCTGTTGCAATGGCTGCCGGTCGAAGCCGGCATCTACCGGCTGAATCAGGTGAAGAACCCCGAGGCCGTCGTTGCCGCCTGCACCGCGCGCGAGGACGAAAGCCAGTTGCCGCGCACGTTCGTGCCTTACGAAGAAGCGCCGCGCGAATACTTCCTGAATGCGGTCAGCACGGTACTCGACGTGCACACGCGCATTTCGGACCTGTATAGCAGCCCGCATGACCAGATCAAGGAACAGCTGCGCCTCACGATCGAGACGATCAAGGAATTGCAGGAAAGCCAGCTGATCAACAACCCGGATTACGGCCTGCTCGCCAATGTCGCCGAAGAACAGCGCGTGTTTCCGCTGACCGGCGCGCCGACGCCGGACGATCTCGATGAGCTGCTGACCAAAGTGTGGAAAGAGCCGGCGTTTTTCCTGACGCACCCGCTCGCGATCGCGGCTTTTGGCCGTGAATGCACGCGCCGTGGCGTGCCGCCGCCCACCACCAGCCTGTTCGGCTCGCAGTTCCTGACGTGGCGCGGCATTCCGCTGATTCCGTCGGACAAGGTGCCGGTCGCGGATGGCAAGACCAAGATCCTGCTGCTGCGCGTCGGCGACAAGCGCCAGGGCGTGGTCGGCCTGTTCCAGCCGGGCGTCGCGGGCGAACAGGGTCCGGGTCTGTCGGTACGTTTCATGGGGATCAACAACCATGCGATCGCTTCGTACCTGATCTCGCTGTACTGCTCGCTTGCAGTGCATTCGCCGGACGCGCTGGCGGTCCTCGATGACGTGGAGATCGGCAAGTACCATGACTACGCAGACACCTACAGGTAATCCGATGGACAACGCTCTGCCGCACGACGTGCCGTCGGGGCCGCCAGCCGGGCTGCCCGATCCGGCGACGCTCGCGCAGCTTGCCAATGCGTTCTTTAGCGCATTGCCGGGCGGTGCGGCGCCCGCGGGGGTGACGGCGGGCGTTCCGGATGCCGCTGGCGCGTTGCCGTTCGCGGCGCCGGTGCTCGCCGAAGCGGGCAATCCCGCGCCGGCCGGTTCGCCGCTCGCGGGTCCCGGCGGCACCGGGACTGGCGTGCCGGGCGCGGCGTTGCCGCAAGGCCATGTGCCGGGCGGCAATCTGTTGCCGGCGGCGCCCACGCACGTGCTCTCGCTCGGCAACCGGGCGCCTTCGCTCGTTCCGCACGCGGTTGCGCCGAACGGCGTGTCCGATAACGTCACGACCGTCGCGCCCGCGCTCGATCCGCGTTTTGGGGGCGCCGCGCTCGGCGTGCCCGAAGGCCTCGGCGCGCAGCGTCCGGCAGCGGGCGGGGCGCCTTTGCCCGCGTCATCCCCTTACTATTTTCTCGGCGAATCCGGCTTGCCGCGCTCCGCCGATGGCGACGCGCCGGACATCGTCGTGCCGCAGTGGAACACGGTGAGCGCGCAATCGCTCGGCCTGCCGGGCGTCGATGCGCCGCTTTCCGCCCAGCGCTTTCCCTATGATGCACCGGTCGGCGCTGTACCCGGTGCGGGTACATCGGGCAACGCGCCTTCGCGTTATTTCGTCGACGATGCGGCGGGTTCGGCTCACGGGCAACCGGGGCGCGGCGACGCGGTGCCGCGCGTGGGCGGCTCCGCGCATCCGCCATTCGACGTTCATGCGATTCGCCGCGATTTCCCGATCCTCCAGGAGCGCGTGAACGGCCGGCAACTGGTGTGGTTCGACAACGCCGCGACGACGCACAAGCCGCAGTCGGTGATCGATCGTCTCGCGTATTTTTACGCGCACGAGAACTCCAACATCCATCGGGCAGCGCACGCGCTCGCCGGACGCGCCACCGATGCATACGAAGCCGCGCGCAGCAAGGTGCAGCATTTCATCGGCGCGTCGTCGCCGGACGAAATCATCTTCGTGCGCGGCACCACCGAAGCCATCAACCTGATCGCGAAGACGTGGGGCGTGAAGAACGTCGGCGACGGCGACGAGATCATCGTGTCGCACCTCGAGCATCACGCGAACATCGTGCCCTGGCAACAGCTTGCCGCGCAAACGGGCGCGAAGCTGCGTGTGATTCCGGTCGACGACAGCGGCCAGGTGCTGCTCAATGAATATCGCCGGCTGCTGAACGACCGCACGAAGATCGTGTCGGTCACGCAGGTGTCGAATGCGCTCGGCACGGTGGTGCCCGTGCGGGAAATCGTCGAGCTGGCGCATCGCGCGGGGGCGAAGGCGCTCGTGGACGGCGCGCAGTCGGTGTCGCACATGCGCGTGGACGTGCAGGCGATCGACGCGGATTTCTTCGTGTTCTCCGGCCACAAGGTGTTCGGTCCGACCGGCATCGGCGTGGTGTACGGCAAGCGCGAGATTCTCGAAAACATGCCGCCGTGGCAGGGCGGCGGCAACATGATCGCCGACGTGACCTTCGAGCGCACCGTGTTCCAGCCGCCGCCGGGCCGCTTCGAGGCGGGCACGGGCAACATTGCCGATGCCGTTGGTCTCGGCGCGGCGCTCGACTATGTGACGCGGGTGGGCATCGAAAACATCGCGCGCTACGAGCACGACCTGCTCGCCTATGCGACGAGCGTGCTGCAGCCGGTGCCAGGCGTGCGGCTGATCGGCACGGCGCGCGACAAGGCAAGCGTGCTGTCGTTCGTGCTGAAGGGCTATGAAACGGAGGAGGTGGGCAGTGCGCTGAACGAGGAGGGCATCGCCGTCCGTTCGGGCCATCATTGCGCACAGCCGATTCTGCGGCGCTTCGGCCTCGAGGCGACCGTGCGGCCTTCGCTCGCGTTCTACAACACGTGCGATGAAGTCGATGCGCTGGTGTCGGTGGTGCGCCGGCTGTCGGCGCGTCGTTGAGTCGGGTTCCCGGCCAGCACGTGGAACGCGGCCGCTGGCGTTCGGCTATCCGTTGATCTGGTCTGGTCATCCGCGTAAAGCAGATGACCAGACCTTGCTTGCGCGACGATCATGCGGAAGCGGAGGTGTCTGGAAAAACGGCGACGCCCCGGCACGATGAAACAACCGCCGGGACCTGGCGCATCAGACGAATCCGAATGCCGGCAATGTTGCTATCGGTCCTGCCCCAACTCCGCGGCGCCGAAGCGCCGGTAGACGAGGCGCGCCGCATAGTCCAGCATAAAGCCCAGCGCGCCGATCACGAGTATCACCGCCGTCAGTTCTGAATACGCGAGCCGGTCGCGCGTATCGAGAACCAGATAGCCCAGCCCCGAACTGACTCCGAGCATTTCCGCCGGCACGAGCACGATCCACAGAATGCCGATGGCGAGCCGCACGCCGGTCAACACATGCGCGGCGATGCCTGGCACGTACACGTGCAACAGCATTTCGCTGCGCGTCGCCGCGAGGCTCGTGCCGAGTTGCAACCAGCGCCGGTCGATCTGCGCGACGCCGGCTGCCGTGTTCATCATGAGCGGCCAGACGGCCGCGAACGCCAGCAGAAAATAAACGGCGCGGTCGCCAACGCCAAGCGACATCACGGCGATTGGCATCCACGATAGCGGCGAAATCATCCGTAGAAACTGGAGCGTCGGCGACAGCGCGGTATCGAGCGATTTCACTCGTCCGATCAGAAAACCGAGCGGCACGCCGACCGCCATCGCCCACGCGAGTCCGATGGCAATGCGCCGCAGGCTCGTCGCGATGTGAACGAACAGGCGGTCGTCGGTGACGAGAGACGGCAGCGTCGCAAGCGCACGCGCCGGCGAAAACTGCGCGGCCAGCGTGCTCGCGCCCGCCATCGCGGCGATCGCCAGCCACCAGAGCGCGACGATGGCAACGAGGCCGGCGAGCCCCAGCAGCGTCCGCGCGGGCCACCCGGACCAGCGGGTGGCGGCGCGCGGCGTGGCGCCCGTTCCGGCCCCGGCGGGAGCGGCGGAGCGCGCGGATACGCTAGACAATGATTGTCTCCGTGCGGGTGAAACCATCGGGCAACCCGAACACCTTCATGCCGCCGGCTGCATCGATACTCTTCCTCACGAAACGGTCGTCCACCAGATCGCGCGCGACGAAGGCCGGATCGAGCGCGCTCAGAAACTGCCCGTTGCCCTCGGCCTGCGTGGTCTTCAGACGCTTCACGAGTTCTTCGGTATACGTCGGATAGGGATACGGCTGAAAGTCGATCCGCTTCGCGTGCCAGTCCCCATGGACGATCGCGTGATCGGCGAGATAGCGGCCCTCGTCACCAGGCGGCGGTGCAAGCACGCTGGCCAGTATCCCGGCGGTGTGCGGCGTGTAATGGTTCCTGCCGCTTTTCGACAGCAGTTGCGCGGCGTCCTGCGGATGCGCGCGCGTCCACACCTGAGCCTTGACGATCGCGTCGACAACCTTCTGCGACCACGCGGCGCGCTCCGTCAGATCGCGCTCGTGCATGAACACGACGCAGCACGCATGATTCTTCCAGACGTCGCCGGTAAAGCGCAGCACCTTGCCAACCTTCAACGCTTCGGCGGCCGCGTCGAACGGCTCGGCGACGATGAATCCGGCGATCTGTCGCGACGCCAGCGCGGGCGGCATGTCGGGCGGCGCCATCACGACGAGCCTGACTTCGTTCGCCTTGAGTTCGCCGTCTTTCTTCAGCACGGGAGCGAGCCCCTGAGCGCGCAGCATGTCCTGCAAGACGACGTTGTGAATCGAGTACCAGAACGGCACCGCCACAGTCTTGCCGCCAAGATCGGCGAGCTTGTCGATATCCGGCAAAACGGTCAGCGCGGAACCGTTCACGTGATTCCACGCGACGACCTTTGCCGGTGCCTGGCCGCCGTAGCGTGCCCAGATTGTCATTGGTGCGAGCAGATGGACGACGTTGACCTGGCCCGACAGAAACGCCTCGACGAGTTGCGCCCAGCTGCGAAGCAGCGTGGGTTTTTCGACGGCGAGGCCCGCTGCCTCGAAATAGCCGTTGTTGTGCGCGACCAGCAGCGGGGCGGCGTCGGTGATCGGCAGGTAACCGATGCGCACGGGTGCGTCGGGATCGGTGGCGGCGCGCGCATTCAGCGCGCCGAGTAACGGCGCGGCGCCGGCGACGGTGAACATCGAGGCGAGTTTCAACCACTCGCGGCGGGACAACGGAAGCTGGCACATGCGGATTTGCCTTCTAGGTGTGGGCGGGAAGCGGCGCGCGCGACATCGCGTCGCGCAGCGCCTGGAGAATCTGGATGCGCAACGCGCCGAGTGCCTCGACGTGCGCATCGCGAGGTGTCGGAATGTCGACGGCCAGTTGCAGGATCAGCGTTCCGCGGTTGCCGAGCAGCACGATGCGGTCGGACACGAGTAGCGCCTCGTCGATATCGTGCGTGACGAGCACGGTCGCCGCGTTCGTGTCGCGCACGACGTTGAGAAGCAGCCGCTGCATGTCGCCGCGCGTGACTTCGTCGAGCGCGCCGAACGGCTCGTCCAGCAGCAGCGTGCGCGGCTGGCGGGCAAGGCAGCGCGCGAGCGCCGCGCGCTGCGCCATGCCGCCCGACAGCTGCCTCGGCGCGTGGTGACGCGCGTGCGCGAGACCCACCTCGTCCAATGCAGCAGTGACCCGCGCACGCCGTTCGCCGCGCGACAGGTGCGGTTGACGCGCGAAACCCAGCCCGAACGCGACATTCTTTTCCACCGACAGCCACGGCAGCAGACACGGATCCTGAAACGCGAGCGCGACGTCGGGGCGCGGTCCTTCGAGCGGTGCGTCATCGACGATCACGTGTCCCGACGTCGGCTTCTGCAATCCCGCGACGATGCGCAGCAACGTCGATTTGCCAGAGCCGCTCGGCCCGAGGACGGATACGAGCTCGCCAGGCCACACGCTGAGATCGATGCCGTTCAGCAGGCGCCGCCCCGCATAACTGAGCCCGACTTCGCGTACATCGACGCGTGGCGCGGCCATGTTGGTCACGTCGCTCATGCGGCCTGCGTCGGTCGATGCTGCGCGAGCTGGTTTTTCAGTTGCACGATGCTCGGCGTGACAATCGGCACGAACGCGGCCTCGCGCGTGCGGCGCGCAGCGCCGCCCTGACCGCGCAGGTAGCCACGGCCGCCGGCGGCCAGGACTTCGAGCCTCACGGCTGCGTCGACGACGGCGGCGAGCCCGATCCGCACCTCGAACAGGCGCGCGGGCGCGTGGACGAACGTGCCGTGCTGAATGCCGTCGAAAAGCCGCTCTGTCAGCGCATCGAGGTCGCGCGCAAGTTGCGTGGCTTCGTCCGCGACAGCGGCGCGGGTCGCGGCGCTGCTTCCCGCGACGGCGATCAGTGCGCGTCGTGCAAGGCCGATCGACATCCCGCATTGCAGGCCGAGGAATGCGGGGCGCACGCACGCGAGAAAGGCGGGCGCGTTCGCGGCGATCTGCCAGCTCGCGTCGAGCGCCGCGCCGTCGAGCGTCAGCGCCGCCGTATTGCTCGAACGCAGTGCGATCAGATCGAGATCGTCACCGCGGATCACGCCGGGCGCGTCGTGAGGAATAGCGAAGATGGAAGGCGGTGCACCGTCGCTGTGATCGAACGCGGCCGCCGCAAGAAACCCCTCGCGGCGCAGGTTCGTGATCCACGGCAGACTGCCGTTCAGCGTCCAGCGTGGAGGCGCGTTTGCGTCGTCGATCGGCGTCGCCTTCATCTGCAGCGGCTCGATATCCGACAGATATTTCATCGCGTTCGACAGACCGGTCGCGCCCGCCAGCGCGCCGCGCAACAGCGTCGGCAGCGAGCGCGCGCGCAGCGCTTCGTTCTGGCTTTGCAGAACGTATTCGATGAACGTGCGCTGCCCCCAGAACACGAATGCCGCCGCCAGCGAGTAGCCGGCGACACTCGCGATTGCTTCGATTGCGTCGACGGTCGTGCCGTCCAGACCACCGGCATCGGCCGGCACGCCGATCCTGAACAGGTCAGCGCGACCGATCTGCGGCAGGATGGCCGGGGCGAGTTCCTGGCCGGCGTCGATCGCCTCCGCGTTCGCATCGAGCCAGGCGGCGAGTTCCGGCGCTACCGTGAGCAGCGAAAACGGTTTCATGCGGCTTGCGCGCCGGCTTCCCACCGGTACGCGGCCAGTTGCGGATTCAATTCGTTTTGCGCGAGATTGTTGGCGAAGTTGCAAAGCGTCGCGAGACTCACGCCGAGCACGACTTCGAGCGCGTTGGCGTCGCTGAAACCGGCGTCACGGAAAGACGCGAGCGCGTCGTCATGCACCGCGCCGCGCGTGGCGATCACCGCTCGCGTGAAGACCGCGACGGCGTCGAGACGCGCATCGCTGAGCGGTTCCTGCGCGCGGATGGCTTCGACCAGTTGCGGCGCCAGTTGCGCCTTCTTCAACGCGATCGCGGTGTGTCCGGCGACGCAGAATCCGCAGCCGTGGATGCCCGCTGCCGTGATCTGCACCGTCTCGCGTTCGGCGAGGGTGAGGCCGCTGCGGCCGTTGATTTCGGCGACGGTCAGATACGTTTCGAGCGCCGTCGGCGCATTCGCCAACGACGCCACGAGGTTCGGCAGAAAGCCGTTGGCGGCCAGCGCGCGTTCGAGATAGGGACGGCTCGCCTCGGGCGCGCTTTCAAGGGTATGCAGCGGTACACGGCTCATGTCGGATCCTCGCAGAGAAGCGTTCATTCTGATTGCCGGACCGTGTACGGGCAATGCGCCGCTGTCCGCGATTTATGCGGTTTTGTCCTGCTGGTTACGAGAGCTGATGCGGCGATGGAGGATGGCGATTCAATCTGGGATTCTCGCTTAGGACCCCATCAAGGTCGAACGAGTAATAAGGAAAGATCGGTAGCGCGGCGATGACGTTGCTGATGCAGTCGTTGGCCGCGTGTAGCGATGCCTGCCGCAGGTACTGCTGGCAGGTCATTTCCAGCACGTGGTAGGGGATGTCGCTGGTACGCGCCAGACAAGCGTTTTCGTATGGAAACCAGGGCAGCGCGGCGCGTTCTGCGCAACGGCTGTTTGGACGGGCAACGGATACGGCTCGCGAAGGTACCTTATCGAACCAGTCTCGCTACAAAGACGCGTCGTACGACCTTCGTTATCCTGATTCATTGATCTGACGCAAGCCGCCGAAAAGGCATATCTGCCTATCCTCGTGCTTTGCGCGAGCAGCATGGACATCCGTCGCTGCTGATTGACCGGCGGTATCCCTGCCACGCGCACAAAGTCCCCACCCAGCGCGACAAGGAAAGCCGACGCCCATGAGGCGATACAACCTGAAATTGCACGACGAATCGACCTCCATGGGAAACCGGTCCATGCTGAATGGCGACATCTGCGCGTGCGGGTACGAGCCGTCTCCGCGTATGCTGCGCATCGCAGAACCATATGTATGAGGTCCATCGCCGGGATCGAAACGTTGGTCGCCGGTCAAGGCTCCAGGTTTGAAATCCGTTTCTAGCGAACACTTATCTCCATTCTAAAAAATGTCCTCACTAATTTTCGGCAGTATCCCTTACTACAAGATCAATAAAATACTGTGGACGTGGACGCTATACGATGGTGAGGACGGTTGTCACATCGTGCGCGATACGGTGCTGTCGCTGAACAAAGCCCCACCCGCGTTGCGCGATCAACCGAAACCACCCCCAAAGCCACCGGCCAGATGGCCTACCCCGGAAGAGCGCCGCGCCAACACGTTTGCTGTGATATCAAGCTTCAAGAAATGGCTTGATTCGTCCGATCCACCGAAGCAGAAAAAGCCTGCTGCAGAAAAGAAAGTTGAAGTCGCGCCACCGTTTGACATTCAGGAAATTCCCGACGCGATGCGTGCAACGCATATGCCAGTTGGGGCAAAGCTGATGGAAAAATGGTTCGCTGGCGAGTTGAACTATTCTCCCGACGATGCCGCCGAAGCTGCAATGACAAATCAGGACGGAAAGCCCTATCCGCCAGGCATGATAGATAGCAAGACCATAAAAATGGATTGGATTCTTGAATTTTCGCGCGCAAAGGAGCGATACGAATTTTTGATCAATACCGCTATCTACAATGAGTTGGCAAGGAACGAAGTCTTAAGGAAACTTGCACCATACGCTCGACGCGGAATTGTCGATCTGAATGCCTGGAAAGAGTGCCCCGACTTGCCGTCGCTACATAAGCGGTTCCAGTTTCAGCTAGGTAGCGTCGATGGCACGCTTGAACAGAAATTCGCGATGTTCATTGCGGAACAATCGCGAGGAACACCCGACGACCTGACAGCCGCGCTTGGTTCCTTCAATTTCTATGCGGCTATTGCCAGTGCGCGGATTGAGCCCGGTGTTATGACGGTGACGCATATTGTCGTATACGTGAAAGATAGCTACACGTTCGGCACCAAACCAGACGAAGCATCACAGTATCTCGGACATTGGAACAGGAAGGGCGTTATCGTTGTCCCCACCTTTGTTGCAGCCCAGGTTTCGAACATTGACTGGCTGGAATTCCCGGTCGCTATCTACACATCGGGTCCAAAGTACATGGTCTACTATCCCGTGAAGAACTCCACGTTCAGAGAGTGGCAAATGAGACACAGGCAGGGCGGCGACTTCATCATCTATAGCGACTGTGTACCTATACGCCTTAAAACTCCGATCAGGGTGTACTACAAATGAATGGACTTGCGCTATACGCCCAGTCGGTCTGGATTGGCGCGATGGTGGTGTGCGCCGTGATCGCCATATCGCTCTGTTTGCTACTGGCGGCACTCTACGTCTTCTCTGGGAAAACTGGGCGGAAGGCGCGATTTAAAAAGGCCGGAATAAGGATCGTCCTCGGGACAGCGCTTTTTCTCCTGGTCGTGTTTTCACTCAGGTATCAGGCCGATGCCCGCGAGCGCATCAACGCGCATATGTCAGGCGAGAGCATATCGGACGAAGACGGCGGCCTGTATATCGCAAGGTACGCCTACCTGGGCAACAGGGAAATTTTGCTGAGGGTCTATCGAAGAAGTGATATGACATTGCTCGCCGAGCGAACCTATTTGGAACTTGACAGAGTTAAGCTGACGTGGACCATAAACAAGGACAAGCTTATTTACGATACTTCGGCGTCTGACGGAAAGGGCTATATCGACTTACCGCCTACGCTTAAGGATCGCTTCCTTGCCAAATTTCCATAGCGGGAAAGCAGCGGTACGGCCGGTTTCGATTTCAAGTCGTTGGGTGCGCCGGCCGGCGCGCGCTGAGGTTCCACCTCGCCCGCGATGCGCGAGCGTCGCCACGCGCCGGGCTGGACGCCGGTGACACGTTTGAACGCCTGCGCGAACGCCGATTCCGACTGATAGCCAACGCGTTCGGCGGCATCCGGCGTGCGTGCGCCGCCGCGCAGCATCGCAGCCGCCAGCTTCATGCGGATCAGCGTGACGAATTGTGCGGGCGGCTGACCGGAGATATCGACGAACTGCTTGCAAAAGCGTGAGCGCGACATGTGGACGAAGCTCGCCATCGAATCGGTCGTCCAGCGCTCGCCCGGCGACTCGACGATCGCGCTCACGAGCGGCGCGAATTCCGGACGACGCATCAGCGACCAGAAGCATGGCGCGATTTCATCGCGGCCGCCAAGGGCGCGCAGCGCATAGACGAACAGCAAATCGATGAGGCGCGCGATCAGTGGCGACGGAACGTGTGGGTCGCGGTGCGCTTCGGCGCGAATCAGTTCGAAAACGGCCCGCGCGCCGTCGAGCGACGGGTTGTCGTGCCGCGCGACGATGTGATCGGGCAGCAGGCTCAGCAACATGTCGTCGAGACCGGAACTGAATTCGAAAAACCCGCAGGCGATGCCGACGCTTTCATTGCCTGCCGCAGACACATCCCGCGGCGACGTCAGCGGCGACATCGAGCCGATGCGCCCGCTTTCGTGGCCGGTTACAGGCGGCCGGGGATCGGGCGAAAGACAGTGCGGCATGTCGTGCAGCAGGAACACGGCGTCGCCTTCGGTGAGCCGTATGCTGTGCGCGGCGCGCTCCGTGGCGGCGGGAAGATGCAGCCAGCATTCGCCGTGCAGCACGAGATGGAAGCTCGCGCGGTGGCGTCCCGCCGTCGACGCCTGCCACGTGCCGCAATACTGGCCGACGTGAAAAATCGAGCTCTTCAGCTCGAGGCCGGAGAGCAACCAGTCGGCAATCCTGTCGGCATTGGGCAGCATGACTTCATCAGAAAAAGGGCGCGCGAGGAATCGCCACGCAACACGGTACGGTAAGCCGCCAGCGTCGCGATACAACCATTTTTTTGTCAGAAGCTTATAAGAGGCTGGCCGTAAGCGGGTTCGCGCCGGAATACGTCTCCGGGAGTGACCGTTCCCCGGGACGCTTCAGCCCCACGTTGATCGCAACCCAAGACGTATTCCTGTGTTGCGACATATTCCCGCACGTCTGCTTTTATCGATATCAGAAAATCTTCGTTTGTCGCGTTTAACAGCTTGTTTAGACTCGCTTCGTCTTGTCATAACAAGTTGCGATGACCCACTCCGTTGCCACCGTATTGCCGCTGTCGGCGGCGCCGCTCTATGTCCAGATCAAGGAGGTGCTGCGCGCACGCATCCTCGACGGGACCTATGGACCGCACAGCCAGATGCCGTCGGAGCATGAGCTGTGCGCGATGTTCGAGGTCAGCCGGATCACGGTCAGGCAGGCGCTCGGCGACCTTCAGAAAGAGGGGTTGCTGTTCAGGATTCACGGCAAGGGGACGTTCGTTTCCAGACCCAAGGCATTCCAGAACGTGACGTCGCTGCAAGGCTTCGCGGAGGCGATGTCGTCGATGGGTTATGAAATCGTCAACCGGCTGCAGCGCTTTCGGGTCATCAACGCGGATCGTCATATAGCCACCCGCCTGCACCTGCCGGAAGGCGCGCGGGTCGTCGAGATTCACCGGGTGCGGATGCTGAACCGCGCGCCGGTCTCGCTGGAAGTCACGTACGTACCCGAGGCGCTCGAAAAGCGTCTCGCGAACGCCGACCTCGTGACGCGCGACATCTTCCTGATCCTTGAAAACGACTGCGGACTGTCGCTCGGTCATGCCGATGTGTCGATCGACGCGATTCTCGCCGACGACGACATCGGCGCCGCGCTGCAGGTGGAAGAGGGCAGCCCCGTATTGCGGATCGAGCGTCTGACCCATTGCGCGGACGGCACGCCGATCGACTATGAATACCTTTATTTTCGCGGCGACGCATTCCAGTACCGGATGCGCATCGACCGTGAAAAGAAACGCAGAAATGCGAGGAAAGCGTGATGAACACACATGTTCTGGAATACGACGTAGTAGTGGTGGGCGGTGGAACCGCCGGGCCGATGGCTGCGGTAAAGGCGAAAGAGCGCGATCCGTCGCTCAGGGTGCTGCTGCTGGAGAAGGCCAACGTCAAGCGCAGCGGCGCGATATCGATGGGGATGGACGGGCTGAACAACGCGATCATTCCCGGGCACGCGACGCCCGAGCAGTACACCCGTGAGATCACCATCGCGAACGATGGCATCGTCGATCAGTCGGCGGTGTATGCGTATGCGCGGCACAGCTTCAAGACCATCGAGGAACTGGACCGCTGGGGCGTGAAGTTCGAAAAGGACAGCACGGGTGACTACGCCGTCAGAAAAGTACATCACATGGGCTCGTATGTGCTGCCCATGCCCGAAGGTCACAGCATCAAGAAGGTGCTGTACCGGCAGCTCAAGCGCGCGCGCGTGGCCATCACCAACAGGATCGTCGCGACGCGGCTGCTGACCGATGCGACGGGGCGCGTCTGCGGCGTGCTCGGCTTCGACTGCCGCACCGCCGACTTCTATGTGGTGCGCGCGAAGGCCGTGATCCTGAGCTGCGGCGCCGCCGGCCGGCTGGGGCTGCCGGCGTCGGGCTACCTGATGGGCACGTACGAGAACCCGACCAACGCCGGCGACGGCTATGCGATGGCGTATCACGCCGGCGCGGCGCTCGCGAACCTCGAGTGCTTCCAGATCAATCCGCTCATCAAGGACTACAACGGTCCGGCTTGCGCGTACGTGACCGGACCGCTCGGCGGCTTTACCGCCAACGGCAAGGGCGAACGCTTCATCGAGTGCGATTACTGGAGCGGCCAGATGATGTGGGAGTTCTATCAGGAGCTGCAAAGCGGCAATGGGCCCGTGTTCCTGAAACTCGATCACCTCGCCGAGGAAACGATCCGGACGATCGAGGACATCCTTCATACCAACGAGCGCCCGAGCCGTGGACGCTTCCATGCGGGGCGGGGCACCGACTACCGGCAGCAGATGGTCGAGATGCATATCTCCGAGATCGGTTTTTGCAGCGGCCACAGCGCATCGGGCGTGTATGTCGACGAGCACGCGCAAACCACGGTGCCGGGTCTCTACGCCGCGGGCGACATGGCGGCGGTGCCGCACAACTACATGCTGGGCGCGTTCACCTATGGCTGGTTCGCGGGATGGAACGCGGCCGGCGACGTCGCGGGACGGGCGTTCTCGCCGCTCGACGACGAACAGATCGCCGCCGAGCGGCAGCGGATCTATGCGCCGCTCGGACGCGAAGCCGGGCTCGCGCCGGCGCAGGTCGAATACAAATTGCGGCGCATGGTGAACGACTATCTGCAGCCGCCCAAGGTCACCCGCAAGATGGAAATCGGGCTGCAGCGGTTCGAGGAAATCAGCGCCGATATCGGCGACATCAAGGCGGACAACCCGCACGAATTGATGCGTGCCGCCGAGGTTCGGGCCATACGCGATTGCGCGGAAATGGCCGCGCGCGCGTCGCTTTTCCGGACCGAAAGCCGCTGGGGGCTTTATCACCATCGGGTGGACTATCCGCAGCGCAACGACGATGAGTGGTTCTGCCATACGCACCTGTTCAAGGACGCGTCCGGCAGGATGAAGAGCGAGAAGCGTCCGGTCGAACCGTATGTCGTTCCGCTCGGCGACCACGAAAGCCAGGCTTATCAAAAACTGCGTATCGGCGCCCGGGCGCCTGAACCCGTGCTCGCGCCGGAATCTGTCTGAACGGAGCCATCCATGTCCCATACGCCTCACGAGATTTTCCAGCGCAGCACGGCGCCCGTCACCGTCGACGAGAGCAGATGCATCGCCGACAAGGGCTGCACCGTGTGCGTCGACGTCTGTCCGCTGGACCTGCTCGCGATCGACCTCACCAAAGGCAAGGCCTATATGAAGTTCGACGAATGCTGGTACTGCATGCCGTGCGAACAGGACTGCCCGACCGGAGCGGTCAAGGTCGAGATTCCCTATCTGCTGCGCTAACGCGGCGTTCCACTGTTACTCACTCGGGGTTGTGCGATGAAAAGTCTCAAATGGATGCAAGCTTTGGTGGTTCCTGTCTTCCTTGTTGCATCGATGGGCGTCGCGCGCGCGGAGACGATCCGCGTCGCGATCGGCACCCAGGATACGACGATCAACTGCGCAACCGGCGGCCTGATGATCCGCGAGTTGCATCTGCTCGACAAATATCTGCCGCATGACGGCAGGTACAAGGACGTCCAGTACGACATCCAGTGGAAGGATTTCACGTCGGGTGCGCCGCTCACCAACGAGATGGTGGCGGGCAGACTCGATTTCGGCGGAATGGCCGATTTCCCCGGCACGCTCAACGCGGCGGCGTTTAAAAAAGCGGGCAAGAAGAGCGAGTTCATCACCGTGCTCTCGGGTAGCATCGAAGGCAGCGGCAACGGTATTGTCGTGCCGGTCGGCTCGCCGGTGCATTCGCTGGCGGACCTCAAGGGCAAGACGATTTCGGTGCCGTTCGCCTCCACGTCGCACGCCATGCTGCTGCGCGCGATCAAGGCGCAGGGCTGGGATCCGGAAACCGACGTCAACATCATCACGCAGGCGCCTGAGGTGGCCGGCAGCGCGCTCAAGGCGCACAAGATCGACGCGCATGCCGATTTCGTGCCGTTCGCCGATCTTTTCCCGTATCGGGGTTTCGCGCAAAAAATCTACGACGGCTCGCAAAGCCATGCACCGACGTTCCACGGCGCGCTCGTCAACGTCGACTACGCGAAAAAATATCCGGAGATCGTGGTCGCCTATCTGCGGGCAACCATCGAGGCGAATCGCCTGATGGCGCAGGACCCCGAAAAATATAGCCTGCTGATCGAGAAGGTGACTGGTATCGAGGCGACCGTGGACTATCTGTACCACGGGCCGCTCGGCCTGCAGACGCGTGACCTGACCTGGAAGCCAGAATATCGCCAGGCGGTGGCGAACGCGATCGACACGCTCAAGCTGCTGAAAAAGACCGACGTCGAACTCGACGCCAACTCGATCATCGACGACCAGTTCATCCGTGAGGCGTTCAAGGAATCCGGGCTCGACTATGCCGCCGCGCTCGCCAACTACGCGAAGCAACCGCTCGTGGCCAACGACGCGCAGACGGGCAAGCCGATCACCCGCTTTAACGACGTCGCCCAGATATGGGTGGAGGGTGAGAGCAGGGTGCGCAGCTACGCGCAGCCGCAGGAGGCATTCGGCGCGCTGGAAAGCCTGACGAAGCAGGGCAAAAAGGTGCGCTCGGTGTTTGCCCAGGACCACGGGACCGGCCTGAAGCTTCTCGCCAGTCAGGCATGGTATGTCCGCTCGGCCAACGGCCAGATCGCAGCGTTCCTGTTGAGGACGAGCGCGGACACCTACGCGAAGCAGGTCAGCGGAAACGTCGTCGATTACGCGTCGGCGCGCGCCGATGTTGCCCAGGCCCTGGCCGCGCGCTAACGCGGTTCCAGCCCGGCATCCCACTCTGCGAGGAATTCAAGCATGGCAACTTCTCTTGCAAGTACCGAAAGCGGCGGCATGCCGTCGGCCTCCGCACGGGCCGCGTCCGGCGTGCCCGCCGGACGATGGATCTGGCGTTGCGTCTCGCTGCTCGCGTGCCTCGGCCTGTGGCAGCTCGCGGCGCAATACAAGGCGTCGCTCGGCTTCGTGACGATGGCGAACGTTCCCGCGCCCACCGACGTCGCACCGGCGTTCTGGCATCTGCTGCATTCGCCGAAGCTGCCGATGCATCTCTTTTCCAGCATCACGCGCGTGCTGGTCGGATTCTGTGCGGCCGCGGCGGTGGGCATCGGCTTTGGCCTTGCGATCGGACGGTACCGCGCGTTCGAGGACACGTTGCTGCCTTCGCTGGAAGTGCTGCGCCCGATTCCCGCGGTTGCATGGATCCCGTTGTCGATCCTGATGTTTCCGTCGTCCGAAGTGAGCATGATGTTCATCACGTTCGTCGGCGCGCTGTTTCCGGTTCTGCTCAACACCATTCATGGCGTCGAGGGCGTCGATCCGCGTCTCGTCGCGACGGCGCGCAGCCTCGGCACGCGCCGTCTTTCGCTCTTCAGCGAAGTGATCCTGCCGGGTGCCGCGCCCGCCATCGTGACCGGCCTGTCGATCGGCATGGGCACCGCGTGGTTCTGCCTGATCACGGCCGAGATGATCGCGGGGCAGTACGGAATCGGCTATTTCACGTGGGAGTCATACACGTTGCAGAACTACGCGGACATCGTCGTCGGCATGCTGCTGATCGGCGCGCTCGGCATGGGCAGCAGCGTGCTCGTCAAGCGGCTGGGGCTTGCGCTGATGCCCTGGTACCGGCTGAGCGAGGCTCGCCGATGAGCGCCGTGCCGACCACCGACGCGTCCGTCGGACGCGTCGACGTACGTTCCGTCAGCATCGACGTGGGCCCGGCGAACGAGCGCTTCACCGCGCTCGATCGCCTCGACTTCACCATCGAGCCGGGTGAATTCGTCTGCGTGCTCGGTCCTTCGGGTTGCGGCAAATCCACCTTGCTCGGCGCGATGGCCGGTCACGTGCCGCTTACTCGCGGCGAGATCGCCGTCGATGGGGAACCGGTCGACGGTCCGCACCGCAACCGTGGTCTCGTCTTCCAGCAGCACACGCTGTTTCCGTGGAAGCGCGTGATCGACAACGTCGCGTTCGGACTCAAGATGAACGGGCTCGGCCTCGCGGAACGGCATCGCGAGGCACGTGAGCTGCTGGCGCTTGTCGGCTTGCAGGGTTTCGAATCGCGATATCCGGTGCAACTGTCGGGCGGCATGCAGCAGCGCGTGGAGATTGCGCGGACGCTGATCAACCGGCCCCACGTCCTGCTGATGGACGAGCCGTTCGGCGCGCTCGATGCACAGACCCGCCGGATGATGCAACGCCTGCTGCTCGACATATGGACGCGCATGCGGACCACCGTGCTCTTCGTCACGCACGATATCGACGAAGCGCTGTTTCTGGCGGATCGCATTCTCGTGCTGTCGCACCGGCCCGCGCGGATCGTCGCCGATATCGCCGTGCCGCTCGCGCGGCCGCGCGACGACGAAAGCACCGTTGCCGCCGAGTTCATCGACATCAAGCGGCGGTGCCTCGCGTTGTTGCGCGAAGCGGCCTGAAGAAAGAATCACCTCGATATTTTTGTTTTCATCCAAAGCGACTCATGACTGATTTTTCCCCGCTGACATTCGATCCCGACGCGCTGGACCCCGAGGCTTCCGTGCTGCTGCCGCGTCTCGCCGACGGCGACCCCGTGGTGCGCCGCATCGCGCTGCTTGAACTCGCGGATCTGGAAGACGAAAACCTGTTGCCGCCGATCGTCGATGCGTTGCGGCGCGACGATTCAGTTGACGTGCGCCGCGAGGCGGCACGCGTGCTCGCTGCGTGGGAGAGGGAGGAGGTCGTCGATGCGCTGTGCGGCGCGCTGCTCGATCGCGACGAAGCGGTGCGTCTCGCCGCGGCCCAGAGCCTTTCGGAGCTGAAGGACGCGACGTCGGGGAGGGTATTGCTGCGCTGGGTCGCGCGCACGGAGCCGTTCGTGCAGGTGGCGATCTTGCGTGCGCTACGCGAATTGCGCCTCACCGATGCATTCGATCCGGCCTTGCGCGCGCTCTCGCATTCGCTGGCGGCGGTGCGTCTCGAGGCAGTCTGCGTGCTGGGATGGCTCAAGGACCAGCGCGCGCTTGCGCAACTCGCGTCAGTGGCTGCCGGCGACGCCGATCGCGACGTGCGCCGCGCGGCAGTCGGCGCGCTCGGACTGTGCCCGGAACCCACGACGCCGATCGTCGATGCGCTGCTCAGCGCGTTACGCGACGACGCGTGGCAAGTGCGTGAAGAAGCCGCCACGACGCTGGGCAAACTGCGCGCGTTGCCCGCCGGCGACGCGCTGGTTGCGGCGCTTGACGATCCCTACTGGCAGGTCCGGCTGACGGCAGCGCGTGCGCTTGGCCGCTTGCGCGATGCGGCTGCGGGACCGGCGCTTGCCGTGTTGCTGTCGCACGCCATCAGCAATCTGCGCAAGGAGGCGGCGCTCGCGCTCGGCGAGCTCGGCGACAGTGGCGCGTTGCCGGCGCTTCTGGCGGCACAGGGCGACGCCGATCCGGAAGTACGCAAGGCGATACGGATCGCGCTGCAACAGATTGGAGGCGGTCCGGCATGAAGGTGCCTGTGCGCGTCGAGCTTGATTCCCGCGCCCATACGATGACGCTGTATTGGCCCGGCGCGGTGACGCAGCGTTTGAGCCATGGCGCGTTGCGCAGCGCCTGTCCGTGCGCGGCCTGCCGGCGCGTGCGCGTTGCCGGCGATGAGGTGCGCGCCGCGGAAGGCGTCGCCGTCGTGGACGTTCAGTCGATGGCGTATGGCGTGCAGCTCGTTTTTAGCGACGGGCACGCGCAGGGTATTTTTCCGTGGGCGTTTCTGGAGGCGCTGGGCTGCATGTGATGCCGCAGCATGCGCCACAGCCGCCGGTCCGGAGCAGGAAACCGGACATTTCTAATGAGCCAGAACCAGACATTACTAAAAAGCTCTGACACCAAATGTCGAGGCCATTCTGAAGTGTCCGCTTTCCGGCCAAGTTGAAATGTCCGGGTTTAAGGGGGTTGAGGTTTGTCTTTTCATGGGTCACAGCTCACGCAGTGTTGAAGGACAGCCTGGAACGGGCAGGGCGTGTCAGTCCGTTCAACCGGAACCTGCAGACCGACGGCCCGGTTTGCGCGGCTGCTTCGGTTGATTGCGTTGCGCCAGCTCCACGATCACACCGTTGATGTCGGCCTGCGTGAATTCACGCTGCTTCTTCGTGCCCTGCGCGCGCTCCGTTGCCCGAACCTGTTGTCCCTGATTCGTGCGCGCAGGGGAGCCGGAGATACGCCGGTTGTCGCGCTGCGCCTGGATCGCCTGCGCGACCTGCAGCGCGTGACTCAGCCGCTTGTGATCGACCACCGCGCCCTGATCGATCTCGGCCAGCCGGTCGTACTGCCGGCAAGACAGCACCCGGCCATCCGCGCGGATCTCGATGCGCCCGTCCGGGTACTCCCACACGTCGATGTAGTGGTGGATCAGCTTGCGGTTCGCCGGCGTGTCCGCCAGCAGGTACATCACCCGGTCGTACTGCACCGTTAGCGACTTCGTCACGCGGCGCGTCTCGCGCCACGTCAGCAGCAGGTCGAGATTCTCGTCAGCCCGCAGCGGCCGGTGCGCGTCGAAATCGCTCTTCGGCGGTTTCGCAAAGTGCGCGTTATACGACGCGATGAAGGCGGGCGCATACGCATTCGCGGCGTCAATGGTACTGATGTCGCGCAGCCGCAGTTCCTTCACCAGCCGGTCCTGCAGCGTCAGGTGCGCACGCTCGACGCGGCCCTTCGCAAAGGCAGTCAACTGCACGCGATCTGCCCGATGCGATGCAGTTGTT
>CALFSF010000219.1 GCA_937917025.1 uncultured Paraburkholderia sp. | reverse complement strand
TTTCCAGCCGATGCAGCCGGGCGACGTGCCGGCCACACACGCCGATACCAGCAAGCTGCAGGCGTGGGTCGGTTACAAACCCACGACGTCATTGGAGGCGGGCTTGCGTGAATTTGCGCGGTGGTATAATCGGGCGATACGTGAAAATGTTTCCTACCTGAAATGAAAAAAGTCCTCATCCTCGGCGTCAACGGTTTTATCGGCCACCATCTCTCCAAGCGCATCCTGGAGACGACCGATTGGGAAGTGTATGGCATGGATATGAATTCCGAGCGGATCACCGATCTGCTCGGCAATCCGCGCATGCACTTTTTCGAAGGCGACATCACCATCAACAAGGAATGGGTCGAGTACCACGTCAAGAAGTGCGACGTGATCCTCCCGCTGGTGGCGATCGCGACGCCGTCGACCTATGTGAAGGAGCCGCTGCGCGTCTTCGAACTCGACTTCGAGGCGAACCTGCCGATCGTCCGCTCGGCCGCGAAGTACAAAAAGCACCTGATCTTCCCGTCGACGTCGGAAGTCTATGGCATGAGCCCGGACTCGGAATTCGATCCGGAGAACTCGGAACTGGTCTACGGCCCGATCAACAAGCCGCGCTGGATCTACGCCTGCGCCAAGCAGCTGATGGACCGCGTGATCTGGGGCTACGGCATGGAAGGCCTGAACTTCACGCTGTTCCGTCCGTTCAACTGGATCGGCCCGGGCCTCGATTCGATCTACACGCCGAAGGAAGGCAGCTCGCGCGTGGTCACGCAGTTCCTCGGCCACATCGTGCGCGGCGAGAACATCAGCCTCGTCGACGGCGGCGCGCAAAAGCGCGCGTTCACCGATATCGACGACGGCATCGGCGCGCTGATGAAGATCATCGAAAACAAGGGCGGCGTCGCGTCGGGCAAGATCTACAACATCGGCAATCCGGTGAACAACTTCTCGGTGCGCGAACTGGCGCACAAGATGCTCGCGCTCGCCGCCGAATTCCCGGAATACGCGGAAACGGCGAAGAAGGTGCAGCTGGTCGAGACGTCGTCGGGTGCGTACTACGGCGCGGGTTATCAGGACGTGCAGAATCGCGTGCCCAGGATCGACAACACGATGCAGGAGCTCGGCTGGAAGCCGGTTTCCACGTTCGACGAAGCGCTGCGCAAGATTTTCGAAGCGTATCGCGGACATGTGGGCGAAGCGCGCGCACTGGTCGAGCAGCAGTAAAAATAAAGGGCCGACCTTGCCTCGTATCGTTCTGAAGATCGACGTCGACACGTTGCGTGGCACCCGTGAAGGCGTGCCGAATCTCGCACGCATTTTCGACCGCTTCAAGGCGCGCGCGACGTTTCTTTTCAGCCTGGGCCCCGACCATACTGGCTGGGCGATGCGCCGCGTGCTGCGGCCGGGGTTCCTGAAGAAAGTGTCGCGCACGTCGGTGGTCGAGCATTACGGCGTGAAGCAGCTGATGTACGGCGTGCTGCTGCCCGGCCCCGACGTCGGCGCGCGCGCCGCGTCCGACATGCGCGCGATCCACGAAGCCGGCTTCGAGTGCGGCATCCATACATGGGATCACGTGTACTGGCAGGACAACGTGCGTACACGTTCGCGCGAATGGACCATCGGCGAGATGCAGAAGAGCCACGCGCGCTTCATCGAGGTGTTCGGTTCGCCGCCCGTCACGCACGGCGCGGCGGGCTGGCAGATGAACGGCGATGCGTTCGCGCAGATCGACGCGTGGGGCATGCAGTACGCATCCGACGGCCGCGGCCATTCGCCGTATTTCCCGGTCGTGGACGGGCGGCAGTTATCGCACGTGCAGATGCCCACCACGCTGCCGACACTCGACGAGGTGCTGGGTGTCGACGGTGTGGATACCGGCAACGTGGCGGCCTGGTATCTGAAACTCACCGGGAATAATCCGCGCGATCACGTGTTCACGCTGCATGCGGAGCTCGAGGGGCAAAAACTCGCGCCCGTGTTCGAACAGCTGCTCGATGGCTGGCGTGCGCAGGGCTACACGTTCGCGACCATGGGCGACTACCACGCCACGCTGGACCGCAGCACGCTGCCATCGTACCCTGTCACGTGGGGTGAAATTCCTGGCCGCTCCGGCGAGCTGATCGTCCAGCCTGACTGATCCGCGCCGCGTTCCGCGGGCCAACGCGCGTACCGCGCCGGTTTGCCGATCCGCGTGATATCCCCGCCCGAAGCTCAAGATCCGGCGCCGCCATTTCATCGCGGCGCGCCAGCCAATAACAAACGGAGAACCTCGTGCCCATCGCAGTCGACCAACCCGTCCCCGACTTCACCGCTGCCGCGACCGGCGGCGAGTTCACGCTGTCCAGTCTTCGGGGCAAGAAGGTGGTGCTGTATTTTTATCCGAAGGACAACACGCCGGGCTGCACGACCGAAGGCCTGCAGTTCCGCGACCTGTATCCGAAGTTCAAAAAGGCCGGCGCGGAGATCGTCGGCGTATCGCGCGACAGCGTTCGTTCGCACGACAACTTCAAGTCGAAGCTCGAACTCCCGTTTCCGCTGGTGTCGGATCCCGAGGAAACGCTGTGCCAGCTCTTCGGCGTCATGAAACTGAAGAAAATGTATGGCAAGGAAGTACGCGGCATCGAACGCTCGACGTTCCTGATCGACGGCGACGGCGTGCTGCGTCACGAATGGCGCGGCGTCAAGGTGCCGGGGCATGTCGACGAGATTCTGGAAACTGTACAAGGCCTTTGAGCCGCGTTATATTGGGTTGTAATGAGTGACTGTCCATCCCATTCTTTCCGCCGCTGCGCCGCCTTCAATGGCCACTTTGACGCCGGGTTCGCTACCGCCGCCGAAGAATTGAGGCGCCACGCGACGACCGAAGTCGAGCCGTTTGCTCCGTTTGCCGGGGCGGCGGCTTTTTTATTTGCGCGAAGCCGCTCTTTCGTTCAGCAACGCGTTTTCCCCGAGGAGCTCATCGAAACTCAGGCGAACCGGCATTTCTAGACCAAAGCGCGTCTCCGGACGCAAACTGCGTGCGCAATTCGGACACGGCAGGATGCGACAGGCGACGCACGATATGTGACCCGCTTTTTTCGAGGGAAACCATGCCTTTGCCTACCGCACCCAGCAAGCTCGGCAATCTCCTGCCGCCCGACGAATACAAGGCGAAAGCCAGCCCGGCGGCCAAATCCGCCCGCAAACAGGTGTACGAAGACGAGCCGGCGCAGGCCGCCGCGCAGTCGGCGGATTACGGCCGCGCCAACGTCGCGCCGCCGATGGCGCACGCGGCCAACGCCGCCACGACGCTGCGCCCCGTTCCGGCTTCGCCCGCCGCCGAGGCGCCCGCGCGCGGACGCCGGCAAAAACAGACCGCCGCGCTGCTGCAACCGGTGCCGGCCCGCGCCGAGCCGGAGCAGTCCGCCGCACAGCCCGTCGTCGCCCGCGCCGGCAAGCAGGCAGACGCGGCCACGCCCGCCGCAGCCGCACCCGTCACCCGTGGCACGGCGAAAAACCGTAGCCGCAAAACGAACGAAGCCGACATCCGCAAGCTCTTCGTGCTGGACACGAATGTGCTGATGCACGATCCGAGCTGCCTCTTCCGGTTTGAGGAACACGACGTCTATCTGCCGATGATGACGCTGGAGGAACTCGACAACCACAAGAAAGGGATGTCGGAAGTCGCGCGTAACGCGCGCCAGGTCAGCCGGACGCTCGACGCGCTCGTCGCCAACGCGGGCGAGATGTCAGAAGGCATTCCGCTGTCGCGCCTCGGCAGCCGCGAGGCCGTCGGGCGCCTGTATTTCCAGACGAAGCTGACGCACATCGAGCCGGTCGAAGGCCTTCCGCAAGGCAAGGCGGACAACCAGATTCTCGGTGTCGTGCGCGCATTGCAGCGCGATCGCGAGGACCGCCTGGTCGTGCTGGTGTCGAAAGACATCAACATGCGGATCAAGGCGCACGCGCTCGGCCTGCCCGCTGAAGACTACTTCAACGACCAGGTCCTCGAAGACAGCGACCTGCTTTATTCCGGCATCCGCGCGCTGCCGCAGGACTTCTGGACGAAGCATGCGAAGGGCATGGAAAGCTGGCAGGACACCAAGACCGGCACGACGTATTACCGCGTGACCGGTCCGCTGTGCGCGTCGATGCTCGTCAACGAATTCGTCTACCTCGAGCCGCAGAACGGCGAGCCGGCGTTCCATGCGCTCGTTCGCGAACTGAACGGCAAGACCGCGCTGCTGCAGACCCTGCGCGACTATGGCCATCACAAGAACAACGTGTGGGGCATCACGGCGCGCAATCGCGAGCAGAACTTCGCACTCAATCTGCTGATGAATCCGGAGATCGATTTCGTCACGCTGCTGGGTCAGGCGGGTACCGGCAAGACGCTCGTCGCGCTGGCGGCGGGCCTCGCGCAGGTGCTCGACGACAAGCGCTACAACGAGATCATCGTGACGCGCGCGACGGTGCCGGTCGGCGAAGACATCGGCTTCCTGCCGGGCACGGAGGAGGAAAAGATGCAGCCGTGGATGGGCGCATTCGACGACAACCTCGAAGTGCTCCAGAAAACCGACGACGCCGCCGGTGAATGGGGGCGCGCCGCCACCCAGGAACTGATCCGTTCGCGCCTGAAGGTGAAGAGCATGAATTTCATGCGCGGCCGGACGTTCGTCGACAAGTATCTGATCATCGACGAAGCGCAGAACCTGACGCCGAAGCAGATGAAGACGCTTGTCACGCGGGCGGGTCCGGGCACGAAAATCATCTGTCTTGGCAATATCGCGCAGATCGACACGCCGTACCTGACGGAAGGCAGTTCGGGCCTGACTTACGTGGTCGACCGCTTCAAGGGTTGGGCGCATAGCGGACATGTGACGCTGGCTCGCGGCGAACGCTCGCGGCTGGCCGATTACGCGTCCGAAATCCTGTAGTTTTTATTCGTCTGACGGGTCAGAAAGCCGCGCCGGGTCGTTCCGGCGCGGCTTTTTTCATGAATTCGCCCGTTCGATCCCGTTTCGCGACAGCAACAGTTAGCGCACGAACTTCAAGTAAATCATGAGGTTTTGTTGCCTGGCCCGCGCCGGACGGGCTACCATCGGCACATCTTCGCCTTAAGCGGACGCTTACGCCCGCCCGCATTGCCATGCGCCGAACCGGGTTTTCGCTGCTGATCGTGCTTCTGCTCGCCGCCTGCTCCGGCGTGCCGCAGAAGACAACGCGCGGCCCGGCCAGGTCGGCCACATCGAGCGCTGGCGCATACCGGACCACGCCGCCTGGCTTCCCGTATTTCGTCGATCACACCGTCGGACGCGAGGAAGTATCCATTCAGGCTATGAGCCTGGTCGGCGTGCCCTATCGCTGGG
>CALFSF010000218.1 GCA_937917025.1 uncultured Paraburkholderia sp. | reverse complement strand
CCTTTCCCCGAGCGTCTGGCGGGTCCCCGTACCCGATGAGAGCATCGCGCATCTCCGTCGTCGTGCTCACGCATCAGAGAGCCGGCGAGGTCGTCGCCACCGTCGCGCGACTGTGCGCGCTCGCGGAGCGGCCGGCCATCATCGTCGTCGACAACGCATCGACCGACGGTACGGCTGCGCAGCTCGCGGCGCGCTTTCCGGCCGTGACCGTCCTCCAGGCCGGAGCGAACCTCGGCGCCGCGGCGCGCAATCTCGGCGTCCAGCACGTTTTGACCGACTATGTCGCCTTCTGCGACGACGACACTTGGTGGGAACCCGGCTCGCTCGCTCGGGCCGTCGCGCTACTCGATGCCCATCCGCAAGTCGGCGTGCTGAGCGCGCGAGTCGTCGTGGGCGCGGACAACGAAATCGACCCGACGTGCGTCAGGATGCGCGCGAGCCCGCTTGAGAGCACGGACCTGCCCGGTCCGGCGCTGATCGGCTATATGGCCGGCGCCTGCGTGTTTCGCTGTGCGCTCTTTCGCGGCGTCGGCGGCTATGAGCCGCGTCTTTTCATCGGTGGAGAAGAAGAACTCGTCGCGATCGACGTGCTCGAAGCCGGTTACCGGATCGTCTATTGCGAGCGCATGACCGTCCATCATCATCCGTCGCCGGCGCGGGACAGCGGCCGGAGGCGCCGCCTGCTCGCGCGCAACGCGGCGTACGTCGGATGGCTGCGTCTGCCGTGGCCGCGAGCGGCCCGCGCGAGCTTCGCGGCACTGCGGCTCTTCGCACGCGAGGGCACGCTGCGAGCCGATGGCCTGGCGCTGCTGAAGGGCCTGGCATGGGCGGTATCGAGGCGAAGGCTCGCATCCGCGCGAACGCTTGCAATGCGATCGCAGGTCGAAGCGAGCGAGCAGCGCGCGAACCGCTAGACCGTGGGGTTCCTCTACACCGTGTCCGGCCCTGCTGCGCGCGACACCAGCTTCAGGATCGCGGCGATCAGCGCCGCGGGCGCGACCGGCTTCGTCAGGTGCGCCCGAAACGCCTGCGCCGCTTCGCCTGACGGTGACTGCGCCTCGGTGTATCCGGTCAAGGCGATGGCCGGCAGGCGTTCTGCTGGATCGACTGACGCGCCCGCCTCCAGTTCGCGCAGGCGCCGCAGTACCTCGTAGCCGTCCTCCGCATCCAGCACGATGTCGCACAACAACGCGTGCGGCCATTGATCCCGCGGACGCTGCCTCAGCCAGTCCAGCGCCTCAGTGCCCGTGGCCGCCCGCACGACCTGCGCGCCGCTGGCCGAGAGGACGGCCTCGAGCGCATCGCGGGCATCCTCCTGATCGTCGATCACCATCACACGCAAGCCGTCGAGCGCGTTCGCGTCCTGCGCGGCCGCAGCGGCGGGACCGCCGGACGGTTCCTGTGCATCGGCCACCGGCCGCAGCGGCAGGGTCGCGACATAGGCGACGCGTGCGCCGAGCGGCATCGGCGAAAACGTGCAGCCGGCGGCCGCGAACGCGGCCTCCATCTGCCGCGCGGCCGTGCGTGACAACTCCGCCGGCGTTTCGCCCGCGCCCCGCACGCTGACCCACGCGTCGTTATTGTGCCGCTCAGTGTGCAGCTCGATCGCGTCGCTGGGGCGCGCCTGCGCCAGTTCGTTGCGGCACAGATCCGCGATCAACTGCTGCAGCAAGGCCGGGTCGCCGATCACCCGCAGATCGCCGCCCGCGATCACCGGACGGATCGCGATGCGGCTTGCGGCGAGGTCGTCGTGCAACGCGTCGATCGCGCCCGTGATGAGCGCCGCGAGGCTGACCGACTGCGCGGTGATCCTGCGCTGTGCCCGTTCGAGCTCACCCTGTTGCCATTGCAACGACCACATCTTCGCGTAGACGCCGCCGCGCGCGAGCAGTTCGTGATGACTCCCCTGTTCGACGATGCGCCCATGCTCCATGACAAGGATCCAGTCCGCGTCGACCACCGTGGAGAGCCGGTGTGCGATCACGATCGAAGTACGGCCCCTCGCGAGCCGCGTCAATTCCGCCTGGATGGCCCGCTCGGAACGCGTGTCGAGCGCCGAGGTCGCCTCGTCGAAGACGATGATCGGCGGGTTCTTCAGGACCGCGCGTGCGATCGCGATCCGCTGCCGCTCGCCGCCGGAGAGCCGCACGCCGCGCTCGCCCACGCGCGTGTCGTAGTGATCGGGCAAACGCTCGATGAAATCGTCGAGCTGGGCAGCCCGCGCGGCGCGCACCACATCCGCGCGGGTGGCCGACGGACGGCCATAGGCGATGTTGTACGCGATGGTTTCGTTGAAGAGCACGGTATCCTGCGGCACGATTCCGATCGCGTCGCGCAGGCTTTTCTGCGTCACGTGACGGATATCCTGACCATCGATGCGAACCGTGCCGCGCCCTGGCTGATAGAGGCGAAACAGCAGTTTCACGAGCGTCGATTTGCCCGACCCGCTGCCACCGACCACCGCCAGCGTGCGTCCCGGATGCGCGCGAAAGTCGATATCGGTGAGAATGCGCCGCGCCGGATCGTAGCCGAAATCGACGTGCTCGAACGCGATTTCGCCGGCTTCCACGCGCAGCGTCCGCGCGGCCGGCTCGTCGATGTCTTCGCCGATCCTTCCGCGCGTCGTCAGGATACGGAACATGCGCTCGACGTTGACCAGCGCGTCGTTCGTTTCGCGAAACACGAAGCCCAGTGTATTCAGCGGCATGCAGATCTGGATGATGTACGCGTTGACGAGAATCAGATCGCCGATGCTCATCCGCGCGGCGGCCACATACTGCACGGCAAGCAGCATGATCATCGCGACGCCTGCCGCGATCACCGCGCTCTGGCCCACGTGCAACGCGGTCAGTGCACGCTGGTTCGCGATGCGCGCATGCACCCACTGCTCAAGCGTCGCGCTGAGCCGCCGCGTTTCGGTGTGTTCGGTCGCGAAATATTTGACGGTGTCGTAATTGAGCAGACTGTCGACGATCCGGCTGTCGACCTGCGCTTCGAGTCCATTGACCGCGCGCTGGCGGGCTACCCGACGACGCGTAAAAACGAACGTATAGATCGCGTAACCGGCAAAGGTTGCCGCAATCACGTACGTGAATTCGCGTGCGTAGTTGTGGATCATGATCAGCACGATTGCCATGATCTCCACCGCCGTCGGCACGATGGCGAAGAGCGCCGTGCCAAGCAGAAAACCGATGCCGTCCGCGCCTTTCTGCACATCCCTGACGATCGCGCCGGTTTCACGCTTCGCATGAAAACGCGCGCTCAGTTGATGCAGATGGGCAAACGTGCGTTCGGTAAACGCCGCGACGGTACGCTGGGTCACGATGCTGAACACGACATCGCGAGCCTCGTTCAGCGCATCCGCGAGAAAGCGCAGCAACGCGTACGCGAGGACCAGAAAAACCGGAAACAGCGCCTGGGCCGCCGGACGTCCCAATGCGTCGACGAGATGCTTCAGGAGCAGCGGTATCAATACCGCTGACAGTTTGGCCGCGACCATCAGCGCGACGGAGATCAGCGTCTGCAGGCGGTACTGCCACACCGCGCGCAGCACATCCCCGGCGATGCGGCCGGTCAGCTTCGAATGGGGAATGTCGGTATCGGTTCGCACGGTGCTCCAGAAAGCCCGAGGACTGCCTCGCCCGCGGGACGGCACGAGACTTCGACGTCTCACCACGGGCACGCGGAAGCAGAAGCGAGCAAGGCCCGCGCCCGCAGGGCTTTCCTGCGTCACCGATGGTCCGCTCAACGGCCGCCGTCCAATTTACAAACGCTTTGTAGAAACAGGGAACGCAAGACCGTTTCCCCGTATGGTTCCTCGCGCCCTTTCATGCTCACGACGCAGTGCACGCAGGTGCGGATGGTTCGCGACGTCAGAGCACGTTCACGCAACGTGCGCGCAGCGCTCCCCGTGGCACACCGCATGCTGTGTCCGAGTACCCGTCCCGCCGCGTGCCGCGTCATCGGCGACGCGCCCCAAGGTCCCGCTTGCCGTCCATCCATAGAAGGAGCCGTCCATGAAAGTCGCGATGATCAGCGAACATGCATCGCCGCTCGCCGTCGCAGGCGGCGTCGACAGTGGCGGACAGAATATTTATGTGGCAAACGTCGCGCGGCAGCTACTGGAAATGGGACATCAGGTCGACGTCTTCACGCGGCGCGACCGGGGTCTTTTGCCCCTCGTCTCGGAGATGGACGGCGCGCGCGTGATTCATGTTCCGGCCGGACCGCCGCTCCAGTTGCCGAAGGAGCGGCTGCTGCCCTACATGGGCGAATTCGCGGCGTTTCTGATCGACTTCTTTCGCAACGAGCGCACGCGTTACGACGTGATGCACGCCAACTTCTTCATGTCGGGCCTCGCCGCGCTCGAAGTCAAGGCGGTGCTGGGCACGCCGCTCGTCACGACGTTTCATGCGCTCGGCCGGGTGCGCCGCCTCCACCAGGGCGCCGACGACGGTTTCCCGGACGAACGCTTCGCGATCGAAGACGCGCTCATGCAACGCTCGGACGCCGTGGTCGCCGAATGTCCGCAGGACGAGGCAGATCTGATCGAGCTGTATCACGCCGATCCGGCACGGATCGAAACGGTGCCGTGCGGCTTCGATGCCGACGAGTTCCAGCCGGTCGCGCGCGCTGCCGCACGCGAACTGCTCGGCTGGCCGCAGGACGAGTTCATCGTGCTGCAACTCGGCCGTCTCGTGCAGCGCAAGGGAATCGATAACGTCGTGCGCGGCGTCGGCGCGTTGAAGGAGACGCACGGCGCGACGGCCCACCTGTATATCGTCGGCGGCAACTCCAATACGCCCAATGAAATCGCCACGCCGGAAATTGCGCGTCTGCGCGGCATCGCGCAACAGGCCGGCGTGGCGGAGCACACCACCTTCGTCGGGCGCCGTGGACGCGAACAGCTGCGCTACTTCTACAGCGCCGCCGACGTGTTCGTGACCACTCCGTGGTACGAGCCGTTTGGCATCACGCCAGTCGAGGCGATGGCCTGCGGCATCCCGGTGATCGGCGCCGACGTCGGCGGAATCCGTCACAGCGTCGTGCACGGCAAGACCGGCTGGCTCGTGCCGCCGCGCGACCCGGCCGCGCTCGCGCTCCGGCTCGATCAATTGCGCCGCGACCCCGCGCTGGCACGCACGATGGGCGAAGCGGGGCTCGCCCGCGCCCATGCGGCGTTCACGTGGCGTGGCGTGGGCGAGGCGCTGGAAAGCCTGTACCGGCGCGTCGCCGCCGTGCACGCCGTGCAACCCGCCGGACAGGTGCGCGACGAACCATGCAGCGCCGCGCCGTTGCGAGCGGCAGCGGGTGGTGCGTTCGGCTGAACCGCGCCTCCCGCTACGTCGCGTCGCATGCGTGCTGCGCACGCGCGCGATATCTCTTCAGGCTCAAACCGCGATCGGACTTTCCCATGCTGCATCCCGCCGTATTTCTCGACAAGGACGGAACATTGCTCGACGACGTGCCGTACAACGTCGATCCGTCGCTGATGCGCTTTTCTCCGCACGCGCGCGCGGCGCTCCGCGCGCTGGCCACGGTGCCGTTCCGGCTCTACGTGATCAGTAACCAGAGTGGCGTCGCGCTCGGCAAATTCGAGCTGACCGCCCTCACCACGGTCGAAGCGCAACTGCACCGGATGTTTGCTGTCTGCGGCGCGATGCTCTCCGGCATCTACTGGTGCCCGCATCATCCGCACGGGCGCGTGGCGCACTACGCGCGCCCTTGCGAATGCCGCAAGCCCGCGCCCGGGATGCTGCTACGCGCGGCCCGCGAAGACGGCCTCGATCTCGCCAGAAGCTGGTTCGTCGGCGACATCCTCGACGACGTCGAGGCGGGCACGCGCGCGGGTTGCCGCACGATCCTGCTGGATAACGGTCACGAGACCGAATGGCGGTATGGACCGCAGCGGCTGCCGTCGGCCCGTGCGAAGGACCTGCACGGTGCGGCGCAAACGATCCTGCGGGACTTCGTGGACGGCCAGCGCCAAGCCGCCCGGAGCACGCGCCGCCGCGTGGAGTCGGATCAATGAACGGCGTACTGAAACTCGTCCAGCCCACGCACGCGCATGCGCGTGCGCCGGCGCGTTCGGCCGTCGCGCAGTGGGGCGAGGACGTGACGCGCATCCTGTGCGTGCGGCTCGACAATCTCGGCGATGTGCTGATGACGACCCCGGCATTGCGCGCGCTTCGCGAAGCGGTGCCCGGCCGTCATCTGACGTTGCTGGGCTCGCGCGCCGGTGTGGCGCTCGCGCCGTTTCTCGGCGACGTCGACGAAGTCGTCGAATACGACGCGCCGTGGGTCGCGAACCGGGCGGAGCATGCGCCCGCGCGCGATCTGCGCATGGCGGAGCAACTCGGACAACGGCACTTCGATGCCGCGGTGATCTTCACCGTCTATAGCCAGAATCCGTTGCCCGCCGCGATGATGTGCCACCTCGCCGGCATTCCGCGACGACTCGCGCACTGCCGGGAAAATCCATACGCATTACTGACGGGCTGGGTGCACGAGTCCGAACCGGAGCAGCACACCCGTCATGAAGTCGAGCGGCAACTGGCGCTGGTCCGCGAGGTCGGCGCGACCGCGCGGGATACACGGATGCGCTTCGACGTGCGCGAAGCCGATCGCGCGCTGCTGGCCGCGCGCCTCGCCGCGCGCGGTGTGGACCCGCATGCGCCGTACTTCATCCTGCATCCGGGCGCGACGGCCGCATCGCGCCGCTATCCGGCCGCGCGTTTCGGGCTCGTCGCGGCGCGCCTCGTACGCGAGACCGGCTATCCGGTGCTGATCACGGGCAGCCACGGAGAAAGGGCCCTCGCCGCCGAGGTGCGCCGCACCGCCGGGTACGCTGCGCGGCCGGCGCTGCACGATCTGGCGGGGACGCTGAGTCTGGGCGAACTGGGCGCGCTGCTCGAACGCGCCACCGTGCTGATCTCGAACAACAGCGGTCCGGTGCATATCGCGTCCGCACTCGGAACGCCGGTGGCCGACCTGTATGCGCTGACCAATCCGCAGCACACCCCGTGGCAAACGGCGCATCGCCTGCTGTTTCGCGACGTGCCGTGCCGCTGGTGTTACCGCGGCGTCTGCCCGCAGCGCCATCACGCCTGCCTGCGCGGCGTGCCGCCCGCCGAGATCGTGCAGGCGGCGCTCGAACTGTGCGCCGAAGCGCGCGCATCGGGAGCGCCGGGCTGCACGACGGAACCCTCCTGACTTCGGAACGAACGAGCCATGTACACCCTCGGAATCAATGCGGTCTATCACGACAGCGCGGCGGCCCTGCTGCACGACGGCGTGGTGCTGGCCGCTGCGGAAGACGAACGTTTCACGCACGTCAAGCATGCGAAGCGGCCGGTGCCGTTTTCGACGTGGCAATTGCCGTTCGATGCGATCGATTACTGCCTGAAGGCCGCCGGCATCACGCTTGCCGAGGTCGATCACGTGGCGTATTCGTACGACCCGCAGCGGTTCGGCGGGATGCCGAAGCATGCCGGCGCGACGCTCGAACTGCCGTTCGAGCCCAGCCGCGCGAAGCCGGCGAATCCCTCCGCCTCGCCGTGGGATCCGCTCTTCGTCAGTTATATCGCCAATGCGCGGGCGCAGTTGCTCGACGGCGCGCCACATCATCTGCGCAAGCGCTTCCAGGGCGTCGATCCCGTCCACGGCTTCCAATGGCATTTCGTCGAGCATCATCTCGCGCACGAAGCGAGCGCGTTCCTTGCCGCGCCGTTCGACGACACGGCCGTGCTGACGATGGACGGCCGCGGCGAAGGCGTCACCACCAGCATGGGCCGCTTCACCGGCGGCGAATACCAGCGGCTCAGGCAGGTCGAACTGCCGCATTCGCTCGGGCTGCTTTACGAAGCGGTGACCGACTGGCTCGGCTTTCTGCACTCGTCCGACGAGTACAAGGTGATGGCGCTCGCGTCGTACGGCAAGCCGGAATACGTCGACGTATTCCGCGACATCGTGCGCTTTCATCGCGACGGCATCTACACCGTGGAGGCGCCGCGGCTCGTCGAGCGCTTCGGGCCGCCTCGCGAGCGCGGCGCTCCGCTCGATCAGCGCCACTTCGATATCGCCCATTCGCTGCAACGCGTACTCGAGGAAACGGTGCTGCAACTCGCGGCCTGGCTGCATCGGCAAACCGGCTTGCGCAATCTCAGCATGGCGGGCGGCGTCGCGCTCAACTGCGTCATGAATTCGGTGTTGCGCGACGCCGGCCCGTTCGACGAAGTGTGGGTGCAACCGGCTGCCGGCGATGCCGGCACCGCACTGGGCGCTGCATTGTGGATCGACTATCGCGAGCGCGGCGACCGCAAGCGGCACTGGACGATGGATCACGCGTACCTGGGCCCGGCGTACAGCGACGAAGAGATCGAGCACTTCCTGCGCTGGTCGAAAGTGCCGTTCCGGCGGCTTGACGACATCGCCGGCGAAACGGCCGACCTGCTGGCCGCGGGCAAGGTGATCGGCTGGTACCAGGGACGTACCGAGTTCGGCCCGCGCGCGCTCGGCGCCCGCTCGATCCTGGCGTCGCCGGTCGACCCGGCGATGCAGGCGAAGCTCAACGAAATCAAGGATCGCGAAGACTTCCGCCCGGTCGCCCCGGTCGTGATGGAAGAGCACGTGAACGACTGGTTCGTCGACGGCAAGGTCGCGCCGTTCATGCTGTTCGTGTTCGACGTGCGCGCCGAAAAAGCCGCGCGCATTCCAGCGGTGCGGCACGTCGACGGTACCGCGCGCGTACAGACGGTGAACCGCGGGCAGCACCTGCTTTACTACGACCTGCTCGACGCGTTCAGGCAGCGCACCGGCGTGCCGATTCTCGTCAACACCTCGTTCAATACGCGCGGCGAACCGATGGTCAATTCGCCGCGAGACGCAGTCGAATCGTTCTGGACGTCGCCGCTCGACGCATTGGTGATCGGTCCGTTTCTGGTCGAAAAAGCCGGGGCGACCGCATGAACGCCACGCCCACGCGCGGCGCGCGCACCGACCCGTCTGAATCCCTTCATGACGGATATCCCTGCGCGCTGCCCGCGCATGTCGACGTATCGGTGATCATTCCGACATGGCGCCGCCCCGCTTTGCTGGCCCAATGCCTGAGAGCCGTCGTGACACAGGACTTCGAGCCGGCGCGCTACGAGATCATCGTCTGCGACGACGGTCCCGATGACGCGACCCGCGAGACCGTCGCGCGCTTCGCGGACGATGCGGCTCCTCGCGGGCTCGCCGTGCGCTATGTGCCGGTCACCCGCACCCAGGGCCCCGCGGGCGCGCGTAACGCCGGCTGGAGCACGGCGCGTGCGCCGCTGATCGCCTTCACCGACGACGATACAGTGCCCGACCCGCGATGGCTCACGGCCGGAACCCGCGCGCTCGCCGACGGTGCCGCAGCCGCGAGCGGCACGATCGTCGTGCCGCTGCCGGCACCGCCCGCCGCGCCGACCGATTACGAAACCGACGCGAGCGGTCTCGCGTGCGCCGAGTTCGCGACCGCCAACGCGTTCATGACGCATGCGTCGCTCGCGCGCACGGGCGGCTTCGACGAGCGCTTTACCGCCGCATGGCGCGAGGACTCCGATCTGCAGTTCACGCTGCTGCGAGCCGGCGGTGTCATCGTGCGAGCGAACGACGCGATCGTGATCCATCCGGTGCGGCCTGCACGCTGGGGCGTGAGCCTTGCGCAGCAAAAGAAAAGCCAGTTCGATGCGCTGCTCTTCAAGAAGCATCGCGAGCTCTTCCGCCAGAGAATTCGCGCGACGCCACCACTCCTGTACTACGCGATCGTCGGTGCCGCGCTGGTTGCGCTGTGCGCCGCGCTCGCGGCGAGGCCGGCAATCGCGCTCGCCGCGTTCGTCGTGTGGCTCGCGCTGACGGCATGTTTTTGCGTGCAGCGGCTGCGCGCCACGAGCCGCAGCGCGCGACATATCGCCGAAATGGCGTGGACGTCCGCGCTGATTCCATTCCTGTCGATTTTCTGGCGGCTCTACGGCGCCGCCCGTTTCAAGGTGCTATTCCTATGACTGCCGCCTCATTGCTCCACACGGTCGCACCACGCCGCATCGTCATTTTCCGGGCGCTGCAACTCGGCGACATGCTGTGCGCGGTGCCGGCGCTGCGCGCACTCCGGCGTGCCGCGCCTCGCGCGTATATCACGCTGATCGGCTTGCCGTGGGCGCGTAGCTTCGTCGAGCGCTATGCGGATCTTGTCGACGAACTGGTGGCGTTTCCGGGCGCGCTCGGCTTTCCCGAGCAGACGGAGTCGAACGATGGCTTGCCCGCCTTCCTTGCGGCGATGCGGGCGAGGCGCTTCGATCTCGCGATCCAGCTGCACGGCAGTGGTGGCATCGCGAACGATCTGCTGTTCGCGCTCGGCGCGCGCGCGCAGGCCGGTTTCGTGCAGACCGGTGAAGCGCCGCGCCCTGGCTGCTTCATCGGATGGCCTGACAGCCTGCCCGAACCCGAGCGCTACCTCGCGCTGACAACCGCGCTGGGTGCGCCGTCCATGGGACGCGCGCTGCATTTTCCAGTGACCGCCGCGGACGAGGCCGGTTACGCCGCGCTCGTCGCGCAATACGGAATCGAACCCGCGCGGCTGGTGCTGGTGCATCCCGGCGCGCAGTTGCCGTCGCGCCGCTGGCCGGCCCAGCGTTTCGCCGCGGTAGCCGACGCGCTCGCCGCCGACGGCTGGCAAATCGCGATCACCGGTACCGCGCAGGAAAGCGAACTGACCGCCGGGATGCTCGGCGCGATGGATGCGCCAGCGCTTTATCTCGCGGGCGCGAGCTCGCTCGGCGTGCTTGCCGCGCTGGTCGGATGCGCACGGCTCGTCGTCTGCAACGACACGGGTGTGTCGCACGTCGCGGCCGCGATGCACGCACCGAGCGTGGTGATCGCCAGCGGTAGCGATACGCGCCGCTGGGCGCCGCTCGATCATGACCTGCATCGCGTGCTTGCCGATTATCCGCCGTGCCGTCCGTGCGCATTTCGCGACTGCCCTTACGGGCATCCCTGCGCGTTAAATATCGACGTCGACCACGTGGTTGCAGAGGCGCGCGCGCAGCTTGCACGGTATCCGCAGGCGCAGCCGCCGGCGGCCGGCGCGCCACGTGCGCAGCGCCCCGCAACGACACGTCCGCGCGAGGTTCGCCATGCTGCGTAACTGCCGTCGTCTGCGGGTGCTGACATGGCATGTCCATGGCAATTACCTCTACTACCTGACCCAGGCGCCCCACGATTTCTTTCTGGTTACCCGCCCCGGTCATCCACCGGGTTACGCCGGCAAGGTCGGCGTATTGCCCTGGGGCGACAACGTCCACGAGGTCAGCGCCGGTGAGGTCGCAAAGCAGCGTTTCGACGTGATCCTGTATCAGCACCGAACCCAGTGGGACGAGGACCGGCTCCAGTTGCTGTCCGAAGCGCAGCGGAGGCTGCCGCGCGTCTATCTGGAGCACGATCCGCCTCAGGACAATCCGTTCCTGCAGTGGCATTGGGTCAACGACCCCGACACGCTGCTCGTGCATGTCACCCATTTCAACCAGCTGATGTGGGACTGCGGTGCGACGCCCACGCGCGTCATCGAGCACGGCGTGGTCGTGCCCGAGGGCGTGAGCTACAGCGGCGAACTGAAACGCGGCATCGTCGTCGTCAATCATCTCGCGGGGCGCGGCCGGCGCCTGGGGGCGGACGTCTTTGCGCAAACCCGCGCGCGCGTGCCGCTCGATCTGGTCGGCATGGACGCGCAACGGCTCGGCGGCATCGGCGAGATCGGCAATCTGGAACTCGCCGCCTTCGCCGCGCGCTACCGGTTCTTTTTCAATCCGATCCGCTGGACGAGTCTCGGTCTTGCGATCGTCGAGGCGATGACGATCGGCATGCCGATCGTCGGCCTCGCGACCACCGAACTCGTGACCGTGATCCGCAATGGCGAGAACGGCTTCGTGCATACAGATCCCGACGCGCTGGTGGATGCCATGTACGCGCTGCTGCGCGACCCGGCAGAAGCGCGCCGGCTTGGCGACGGTGCGCGCCGCACGGCACGCGAGCGCTTTCATATCGACCGTTTCGTGCAGGAATGGCACGAAACCCTGCTGCAGGTCACCACATAAGCGGCATGCCTCTACCATCGAAAAGGATGCATGATGAAAGAACTCTCGCGCAAACGGATACTGGTGACGGGCGGCGCCGGGTTTCTCGGTTCACACCTCTGCGAGCGGCTCGTGATGCAGGGGCATGACGTGCTGTGCGTGGATAATTTCTACACAGGCGCGAAGGACAATATCGCGCATCTGCTCGACTGCGCGAACTTCGAATTGATGCGGCACAACGTGACGTTCCCGCTCTATGTGGAAGTCGACGAAATCTACAACCTCGCCTGCCCGGCCTCGCCGATTCACTATCAGCGCGACCCGGTGCAGACCACCAAGACCAGCGTTCACGGCGCCATCAACATGCTGGGCCTCGCCAAGCGCGTCAGGGCGAAAATCCTCCAGGCGTCGACCAGCGAAGTCTATGGCGACGCGCACGTCCATCCGCAACGGGAAGACTACTGGGGCAACGTCAATCCGGTCGGCCCGCGCTCGTGTTACGACGAAGGCAAACGCTGCGCGGAAACGCTCTTCATGGACTACCGGCGTCAGCACCATCTGGAGGTCCGCATCGCGCGCATCTTCAACACTTATGGGCCGCACATGCATCCGGCCGATGGACGCGTGGTCTCCAACTTCATGATGCAGGCGCTGGCCGGCGCACCACTGACGGTATACGGCGACGGCTCGCAAACCCGCTCGTTCTGCTATGTCGACGACATGATCGACGGCTTCATCCGCCTGATGAACACCGATGACGATCCCGGCGGCCCGGTCAACCTGGGCAATCCTCATGAAGTGACGATGCTGGAGATCGCCGAGCGTATCGTGATCACGACGGGCTCATCGTCGACGATCGCGTTTCACCCTCTTCCCACCGACGATCCGTGGCACCGCTGCCCCGACATTTCGCGCGCGCGAACGCTGCTTGGCTGGCGGCCTGAGGTGACGCTCGAAGACGGCCTCGCCCTGACGGCGCGTTATTTTCGTGCCCGGCTCGCGGCAATGTCGCCGCGCGCGGGCGTCAGCGCACCGCTCACGCGGCACGCGGGCGCCGACCTCGCCGCGCGAGGGTTTTGATGGTTGGCGTTGCATCCCCCCGCCTGCTGGTGATATCCCCGCATTTCGACGACGCCGTGCTCAGTTGCGGCGCCCTGCTCGCCGGCCAGCAGGAAACCGTGGTGTGCACGGTCTTTGCCGCCGCGCCACGCACGCCAATGCAAACATCGTGGGACACGAAGTCAGGGTTTTCCGACTCGTCCGCCGCAACGCGGGCCCGCGCCATCGAGGACGAACAGGCGCTGGCCGTACTCGGTGCGCACCCCGTTCATCTGCCGTTTTGCGACGCGCAATATGGCGAATCGCCGTCGCACGAGATGCTCGTCGAAGCGCTCGCGCGGGTCGTGGCGGAGGTGCCGGCGAGTACCGTGTTCATACCATTGGGCCTGTTTCATTCCGATCATGTGCTCGTCTCCAACGCGTGCGTCGCCGTGCTTGAACGGCTTCCAGAACGGGCGGCCCATGCATATGAGGACGTCCCTTACCGCAATATGACGGGACTCGTTCACGCGCGCCTTCGCGAGTTGCCGCAGCTCGACATGGCCGCGCAGCCAGGGCGCCGGCCAGACATCTGTGAACAGG
>CALFSF010000217.1 GCA_937917025.1 uncultured Paraburkholderia sp. | reverse complement strand
GAACTCGCGAAGGCCGCAGGCAAGGAGAGTGCCGCGCTGCTGGCCGACGCGCAGCGCGAGATCGACGTCTTCACGCACGAAGGTTGCTGCTATTCGTTTCGTGACTGGCACGACGACGTGAACGCGGTGGCCGTGCCGTTTCGCGAGCCGCGCGACGGAAGGTGGCTGGTGCTGAGTTGCAGCGGGCCGGCTTCATCAATGGGAGAAGCGGTGTTTCGCGAAACGGTGGCACCGCGTCTGAAGGCGCTCGCCCGGCGGCTTGGCGACACGGCCTGACGCACTACATCAACTGCGGGCCACGGGGCGGCCCCCATCGGTCAGCGGAACATCAAACCGTCCGGTCGTGCACCTCGAAGAGCGGCCCCTGCACGAACCTAACGTCATATTGCTGCAGCTGATCGAACTGGTTTTCGTCGGTGACGTGATCGAAGATGAGTGGAATCTTCAATCGTCCCGCGTACACGACGAGCGGCTTCACGGTCGCTTCCCTGAGCGCCGTGCTGGCGTCCATCTTGATGAAGTCGAGCCGCGTATCCGATACGGACAGAACCTGGCCGGCGTTCTGCAGGTTCCCCGCCACCTTGAAGCCGTAGCGCTGGTAACTCTTCGTGAGATAACCGAGGAAGGTCCGGTGCGCGACCGCCGCCGAAGGCAGCTCGATCACCACACGCGCGGGATTCAGGCCAAACGAGATGAGCACGCTCGAAAAGTGTCTTCCGTGGTCGTACTTCACGCTCTTCAGCAGCCGCTCGTGCACGCGCAAAAACAGCAGCCCGTGACGCTGCGCGCCAAAGAAATTGATCGCGTGCAGCGCACGTGACATGCGGTCGATCGCGACCAGTTCAGGGTCTTCGTCGATTTCACCGAACGGATCGAACGGCACGCCATCGATGCGCTGCGTGAGCGCCTGAACGCCCAGTTCATCGCCGAAACGATCGACGCTCCCGGGCGCCGCCGAAAGCGACTGTGCAAGCGCATGCACGCTGATATCGAAGATCGGCTCGTAGCGGCTGCCAATCGCGAGGTTATCGAGCCGGGCGATTGCATGATCGCGCTGGTCGCCGGTTCCCATCGCCAGGTGTTCGCCGAGGAATGGATGCTCGGCGGCGCGGGCGACAAGTTCAGGAATGGTCGGCGGGATCATGGGTTCGTGTGGGTGGCCGTTGTCGGCGCATCGGGTAGCAGGGCGGCATAGCCGGATGCCTTGATGGTAGCAGCGTGCGTGCCGGGGGCATGAACAAAATGCTCATATCGATATCGTCGCCTGGTCGTCGCAATACTGTCGCGGCTGCTTCGGCAAGGGTTTACACTAAATTTCACTATTCGTAATTAATTCTACTATTCGTAAATTGCGGAACAAGACACGCGGGCGAGGCTATTAGGCCCGGCGCGCGGCAGCCTGTGAGGTCCGCGCCACACCATCAGACCGAGGAGACCCCTATGACCGCCCAACCGGCGCACGGCAATGTGATCGAAGTGGAGCGCGTGCTCGGCGAGACGCATCATCCGGTATTCCAGTTCCTGCTGCTCGCGCTGTGCGGGCTGTGCCTCGTGATCGACGGCTTCGACGCGCAGGCGATGGGGTACGTCGCGCCGAGCGTGATCGGCGAGTGGCATGTATCGAAGGCGGCGCTCGGCCCGGTGTTCAGCGCGAGCCTGTTTGGCATGCTGCTGGGCGCGCTCGGCCTGTCGGTGCTGGCCGACAAGGTCGGCCGCCGGCCGGTGCTGATCGGCACGACGCTGTTCTTCGCGCTTTCGATGCTCGCGACGCCTTTCGTGACCACGATTGCCGCGCTGATCGCGCTGCGCTTCATCACGGGGCTTGGGCTCGGCTGCATCATGCCGAACGCGATGGCGCTGGTGGACGAGTTCTCGACGCCCGCGCATCGCGTGAAGCGGATGATGCTCGTGTCGTGCGGCTTCACGCTGGGTGCGGCGCTCGGCGGTTTTATCAGCGCGGCGCTGATTCCGGCGTTCGGCTGGCGCGCGGTGTTCTGGGTCGGTGGAACCGTGCCGTTGCTGCTCGCGTTCGCGATGATCGTCGCGCTGCCCGAGTCGCTGCAGTTTCTGGTGCTCAAAGGTCACACCGAACGTGCGCGCCGCTGGCTCGTGAAATTCGACCCGACGCTGAAGATCGATGCGAACACGCGCATCGTCGCGCGCGAAAAGGCGAATGATGGCGCGCCTGTCGCGGAGCTGTTCCGCGCGGGGCGCGGTCCGGTTACGCTGATCCTCTGGGCGATCAGCTTCATGAATCTCATCGACCTGTACTTCCTGTCGAACTGGCTGCCGACGGTCATGCGCGACGCCGGCTACGCGCCTTCGACGGCGGTGATCGTCGGTACCGTGCTGCAGACAGGCGGCGTGGTCGGCACGCTGCTGCTCGGCTGGTTCATCGAGCGTTTCGGCTTCGTGCGCGTGCTGTTCGTGTGCTTTCTGGGCGCGGCGCTCACCGTCGGCGCGATCGGCACGGTTGCGCATGCGCTGCCGTGGCTGCTGGTCGTCGTGTTCCTCGGCGGCTTTTGCGTGGTCGGTGGCCAGCCGGCCGTCAACGCGCTCGCCGGCCATTTCTATCCGACCGCGCTGCGCTCGACCGGCATCGGCTGGAGCCTTGGCATCGGGCGGATCGGGTCGGTGATCGGGCCGCTCGTCGGCGGCCAGTTGATCGCGCTGAACTGGTCGAACGCGTCGCTTTTTCACGCGGCAGCGGCGCCGGTGCTGTGTTCGGCGCTGCTCGTGATCGCGCTTGCGGGCGCGACGCGACAACGCGGGAGGTCCGCGCCCAGCACGGCATAAGCCGGCGCGCGCGAGGCGCTGACGACGGGAAGGGCAAAAACCCGCCGAAACGAATGACGCGGCAAAAGAATCAAACGCATCAAACGCATCAAACGCATCGAGCATCAGGCATCAACGGGAGAATCCGCATGAGCAATTCCACGCGACACGAGATCGAGCCGGGCTACCAGTCCGGCTTCGGCAACGAATTCGCCACCGAAGCATTGCCCGGCGCGCTGCCGACGGGCCGCAACTCGCCGCAGCGCGCGCCCTACGGGCTGTACACCGAGCAGCTATCGGGCACGGCGTTCACCGCGCCGCGCGGGCACAACCGTCGTTCGTGGCTGTACCGCATCCGGCCGGCGGCGGTGCATCAGCCGTTCACGCCGGTGCCGTCGCACAGCCTCGTCGCGAACTTCGCCGAGGTGCCGCCGACGCCGCCCAACCAGTTGCGCTGGGATCCGCTGCCCATGCCCGCCGAGCCGACCGATTTCATCGACGGCTGGGTGACGATGGCGGGCAACGGGTCGGCCGAAAGCATGAACGGTTGCGCGATCCATGTGTATGCGGCGAACAGCCCGATGAAGGACCGCTACTTCTACACGGCCGATGGCGAACTGCTGATCGTGCCGCAGCAAGGGCGTCTTCACATCGCGACTGAACTCGGGCGCATCGACGTCGAGCCGTTCGAGATCGCGGTGATTCCGCGCGGCGTGCGTTTTGCCGTGACGCTGCCGGACGGCAACGCGCGCGGCTACATCTGCGAAAACTTCGGCGCGCAGCTGCGTCTGCCGGATCTCGGTCCGATCGGCTCGAACGGCCTCGCGAATCCGCGCGATTTTCTGACGCCGCATGCCGCGTACGAAGACCGTGAAGGCGCGTTCGAACTGGTCGCGAAAATGAACGGCCACCTGTGGCGCGCGGACATCGGCCATTCGCCGCTCGACGTGGTCGCGTGGCACGGCAACTATGCGCCGTACAAATATGACCTGCGGCGTTTCAACACGATCGGCTCGATCAGCTTCGATCATCCGGATCCGTCGATTTTTCTGGTGCTGCAGGCGCAAAGCGATACGCCGGGCGTCGACACGATCGATTTCGTGATCTTCCCGCCGCGCTGGCTGGCCGCCGAGGATACGTTCCGGCCGCCCTGGTTCCACCGCAACGTCGCGAGCGAATTCATGGGTCTCGTGCATGGCGTGTACGACGCGAAGGCCGAAGGCTTCGTGCCGGGCGGCGCGAGCCTGCACAACTGCATGTCCGGGCACGGTCCGGATGCGGGGACGTTCGAAAAGGCTTCGCACAGCGACACGTCGAAGCCGCAGAAGGTCGGCGACACGATGGCCTTCATGTTCGAAACCCGCACGCTCATCAAGCCGACGCGCTTTGCGCTCGAAACCGCCCAGCTTCAGGCGCATTACTTCGAGTGCTGGCAGAGTCTCACGAAACACTTCAATCCGGAGCAACGATGAACGCATTGGGCGATCTTCAGGCAACGCTCGACGCGTCGCGTAAAAGCTGGGTCGAAACGGCGAACGCACCGCAGTGCGATTTCCCGATCCAAAATCTGCCATTCGGCATTTTCAGCGACGCGCGTAACGCAACGCGCCGGGTTGGGGTTGCGATTGGCGATTGCGTCGTCGACCTTTTCGTACTTGAACAGGCCGGGTTGCTGGCGCTTTCGGCGGCCGGAAAAGCCGCAGGCAACGGCGTGTTCGAACGCGATTCCCTCAACGACTTCATCGCGCACGGCCAGGATGCGTGGCGCAGCGTGCGCATCCAGTTGAGCGCGCTGCTCGCACGCGACACCGCGACGCCCGCATTGCGCGACGACCCGGCACTGCGGGCGCGCGCGTTGATACCGCTCGCTGGGGCCACGTTGCATCTGCCGGTCGAAATTCCGGGCTACACGGATTTTTATTCGTCGAAGGAACATGCGACGAACGTCGGCTCGATGTTCCGCGATCCGAAGAACGCGCTGCTGCCGAACTGGTCGGAGATGCCGATCGGGTACAACGGACGGGCGTCGTCGGTGGTGGTGAGCGGCACGCCGGTGCGGCGTCCGAACGGACAACTGAAGTTGCCCGACGCGGAGCGTCCGGTGTTCGGCGCGTGCCGCAAGCTGGATATCGAACTCGAGACAGGCTTCATCATCGGACGCGGCAACGCGCTGGGCGAACCAGTTGCGTGCGCGGACGCCGAGTCGCACATTTTCGGCATGGTGCTGCTGAACGACTGGAGCGCGCGCGACATCCAGCAGTGGGAATACGTGCCGCTCGGACCGTTCAACGCCAAGACGTTCGCGACGACGATCTCGCCGTGGATCGTCACGCTCGACGCGCTCGAACCGTTCCGCGTCGCGCAGCCCGTGCAGGAGCCGAAGCCGCTCGACTACCTGCGTCATGCCGGCGAGCATGCGTTCGATATCGCGCTGGAAGTGACGTTGCGCCCGCAAAACGCACGGCAGTCGACCACGATTTCGCGCACGAATTTCAGGCATATGTACTGGACGATGGCGCAGCAGCTTGCGCATCACACGGTGTCGGGGTGCAACACGCGCGTCGGTGATCTGATGGGCTCGGGCACCATTAGCGGCCCGACCGGAGACTCGTTCGGCAGCTTGCTGGAGCTGACGTGGAACGGCCAGAAACCGCTGGAACTCAACGGAGGCGGCAGGCGCGCTTTCATCGAGGATGGTGACGAACTGACGCTCGCCGGCTGGTGTCAGGGCGACGGCTATCGTATCGGCTTCGGCACGTGCGTAGGGGAGATCCTGCCGGCGCATAGCTGAGCAAGCGTGGCGCGCGAAGGGCGGTTCGAGCCAGCCTTCGCGCGACGCAGATATCCGCCCGGGATGCCGTGAGCGGTCGCGATCAAGCCGCGCCAGCCGATCCCGGCAGCGCGCCGCGCTGCGCGCGGCGTTCGAGCGAAACGGACCACAGCGTCAACGCGAGCGCGCCGCTCACCATCGCGACGCCGACCCATGGCAGCGACGTCAGCGGCACCCCCGCGCCGATCGCCATGCCGCCCAGCCACGCGCCCGTCGCGTTGCCGAGGTTGAAGGCGCCCTGATTGAGCGTCGAAGCCAGATTCGGCGCGGCGCTCGCACGGTCGACGATCAGGATCTGCAGCGGCGGCACGATCGCGAACGCGAGCACGCCCCACACGAAAATCGTGGCCATCGCTGGAATGGCCGCGTGCATCGTGCCGGCGAACACCGTCAGCACCACGCCGAGCGCGAGCAGAAACGCGATCAGCGAAGGCATCAGGCGCCAGTCCGCGAGCTTGCCGCCGAGCGTGCTGCCGACAGTCAGCCCGAGCCCGAACAGCAGCAGCACGAGCGTGACGTTATGCGGCGTGAAGCCGGTGACGTCCTCGAGAATCGGCGTGATGTACGTGAACACGGCGAAGAGGCTTGCCGAAGCCAGCACGCTGATGCCCATCACCATCAGAACCTGCGGATTCTTCAGCACCCTGAATTCGTGGATGAGGCTCGCCTTCTGCATTTCGATTTTCGCGGGCAGGCAGACGGCCAGCGCCGCGGCCGCCAGCACGCCGATGCCGGTGACGGCCCAGAACGTCGCGCGCCAGCCCACCGCCTGGCCGAGCGCGGTGCCGAGCGGCACGCCGAGCACATTGGCGAGCGTCAAACCGGTGAACATCAGCGCGATCGCCTGCGCGCGGCGGTTCGGCGCGACCAGACCGGCCGCCACCACCGAACCGATGCCGAAGAACGCGCCGTGACAGAACGCGGTCACGATGCGCGCGGCCATCAACACGCCGTAACCGGGCGCCACCGCGCACAGCAGATTGCCGACGATAAAGACGCCGATCAGGCTCATCAGCGCTTTCTTGCGCGGCATGTTGGCCACCGCGATGGCGACGATCGGCGCGCCGATGGTCACGCCAAGCGCGTACGCCGAGACGAGCATGCCCGCGGCCGGGATCGACACGGACAGATCGCGCGCGACATCGGGCAGCAAGCCCATGATGACGAACTCGGTGGTACCGATTCCAAAAGCGGCGACGGCAAGGGCAAGCAGAGGTAAAGGCATGGTGAGAAGCTTCGGCGCGACAGGCAAGGCGGGCGCGCGGCTTCGGGACGAAAGGCGCAGGCGGCAGCCAGGGGAAATCAGTAGGTGATTGTACCTAAGCTATTAATTGGCCGCTGTAGACCGGATGGCCTGTTGTTTTTGGCGCAAATGGCCGGTCGGCTACACCCGGCGCGGCAGCGGGCCGGACGGCCTGCCGGCGCGCGCCACGGTGGCCGCTAGACGGCGCCGCCGTGCCGTCCGGCGCCATCCGCGAACCGCGCCGCGCCGGCGATGCCCTGTTCGAAGACGGCCGCATAGCCGCCCGCGCCTTCGCGGCGCAATGCTTCCGCGAGCGGATCGAGCAGGCTGTTTTCCAGCGCCGAGCGGCGGTCGGCGAGGAGTGCGGCCTGCGGAAACGCGGCCAGCTGCGTGGCGAGCGCCTCGGCGCTCCTGCGGGCCGTGCCGTCGGGTACGACGCGATTGGCGAGACCGAACGCGAGCGCTTCGCGGGCATCGATCTCGCGGCCGGTCAGGATCAGGTCCAGCGCGCGCGACAGACCGATCAGGCGCGGCAGCCGGATGGTGCCGCCGTCGATCAGCGGAATGCCGACGCGCCGGCAGAACACGCCGAGCACCGCGCCTTCCTCGACGACACGCAGATCGCACATCGCGGCCAGCTCCAGGCCGCCCGCGACGGCGTATCCCGCAACGGCGGCGATTACCGGTTTCGTGAACGCCATGCGTGTCGGGCCCATCGGGCCCGGGCCGCTGCCGTCCGCGTGCAGTTCGTTGCGGCGGGTTTCGTCGGCGAGTGCGCTCAGGTCGGCGCCCGCGCAGAACGAGCCGCCCGCGCCGAACAGCACGGCCGCGCGCCACGCGGGATTCGCCTCGAAGCGCTGGAACGCGGCGCTGAGCGCATCGGCGAGCGGGCGGTCGACGGCATTGCGGCGCCCCGGCCGCTCGAGCACCACGGTGGCGATCGCGCCGTCCGCCTCGATGCGGACGTGTTCGCCGAAGGTTTCCGTCGTCATGCCGGTTCTCCACGTGACTGAAAAAGCATGCGCCCCGGCGCAGATCCGCGCTCAAGCGGCGTGTGCGACCTGCACGACGTTGCGCGGCCTGCCTTCGATCCATGCCTTGA
>CALFSF010000216.1 GCA_937917025.1 uncultured Paraburkholderia sp. | reverse complement strand
CGGAATGTCGCCGAAGGACCTTTTACTGGCGCTGGTCGTCGTCGTTGCGTGGGGTATCAACTTCGTGGTGATCAAGGTGGGCCTGCACGGCGTGCCGCCGATGCTGCTCGGCGCGTTGCGCTTTCTGCTTGCCGCCGTACCGGCCGTTTTCTTCGTCAAACGTCCGCGTATCCCGTTGCGCTGGCTGTTCGCTTACGGCGCGACGATCTCCTTTGGACAGTTCGCGTTTCTCTTCACCGCGATGTACGTCGGCATGCCGGCCGGACTGGCTTCGCTCGTGCTGCAGGCCCAGGCGTTCTTCACGCTGCTGTTCGCGGGGATGTTCCTGAATGAGCGTCTGCGCGTGCAGAATCTTGCCGGTCTGCTGATCGCGGCTGTCGGCCTTGCGTTGATCGGCATGCAGGGCGGCCATTCGATGACCATCGCGGGTTTTGTGCTGACGCTGTGCGCGGCGGTTTCGTGGGCGCTCGGCAATATCGTCACGAAGAAGGCGGGGAAGGTCGATCTGGTCGGACTCGTGGTGTGGGCGAGCCTGATCCCGCCCGTGCCGTTTTTCGTGCTGTCGTATTGCCTCGAAGGGCCGCAGCGGATCGGTGCCGCGCTCACGGGTATCGGCGCGCAGTCTATCTTTGCGATCGTCTATCTCGCGTTCATCGCGACGCTGCTCGGCTATGGACTGTGGAGTCGCCTGTTGTCGCGCTATCCGGCCAGTCAGGTCGCACCGTTCTCGCTGCTCGTGCCGATTGTCGGACTGGCGTCGGCGTCGCTGTTTCTCGATGAGCATCTGTCAGAGGCGCAGATTGCCGGCGCCGCGCTCGTCATGGCGGGCCTCGCCGTGAATGTGTTCGGCGGATGGGTCGTGCAAAGGTTCGCGGCGGCGCGCTGAGCGCCGGGGCCTGCGGACCTGCGTGCGCGCAGCGCAAGCAGGCTGAAGATAACGGATGACAACGCATAACGGCCGCTCGAAGCGGCCGTTATGCGTTTTTAGCACGACGCCAGCAAAAAGAAGCGTTACGTCATGCGGCTTTTCGCGAGCGGCGGATTCGCAGCGAAATAACGCTTGATGCCGGTCATGATCGCGTCGGCCATCCGGTCGCGATAGGCGTCGTCGTTCAGGCGCTTCTCTTCGTCCGGGTTGCTGATGAACGCGGTCTCGACGAGGATCGACGGAATATCCGGTGCCTTCAGCACGGCAAAGCCGGCCTGCTCGACCGAGCCCTTGTGCAACCGGTTGATGTCGCCGATTTCCTTCAGCACGAAGCTGCCGTAGCGCATCGAATCGCGGATCTGTGCCGTGGTCGACATGTCGAAGAGCGTGCGGTTCACGGTGGCGTCCTTCGACTTGATGTTGATGCCGCCGATCTGGTCCGACGCGTTTTCCTTGTTCGCCATCCAGCGTGCGGCCGCGCTCGATGCGCCGTGCTCCGAGAGCGCGAACACCGAAGAGCCGCGCGCGGAAGGATCGGTGAACGCATCGGCGTGAATCGACACGAAGAGGTCCGCGCCGACGCGCCGCGCCTTCTGCACGCGCACGTTGAGCGGCACGAAGAAGTCGGCGTCGCGCGTCATCATCGCGCGCATGTTCGGCTGCGCGTCGATCTTCGCGCGCAGTTTCTTCGCGACGTCGAGCGCGATGTGCTTTTCGTAGGTGCCCGCGCCGCCGATCGCGCCCGGATCCTCGCCGCCGTGGCCCGGATCGATCGCGACCGTCAGGAGACGCACCGTGTTGCCGCGGCCGGACTTCGGCGCGGTGAACTTGTACGTGTCGTCGCCGCTGTCGTCGCTGTCGTTGCGCGCGAGGGCGGATGGCGGCTGCGCCGGCTTCGGGATGGCCGGGTGCGGCGTCGGCGTGAGATGCGCGGGCGGACGCGGCGCGTCCGGGGACCCCGCCGATGGGCCGCTTTCCTGCGCGTAACGCTGGAAGAACGCATCGCTCTCGCTCTGCGCCGGCGTGGCGGGCCCGCTGAGCGTGGCGGGCGGCTCGCTGTTTTCGTTGAGTCTTTGCTCCTTGCGCTCGGTCTGCGCGAGGAGATCCATCAGCGGATCCGGCGCGATCGCGGGGTAAAGATCGAACACCAGCCGGTATTTGTACGTGCCGACCGGCGGCAACGTGAACACCTGCGGCTTCACCGAACCCTTCAGGTCGAACACCATGCGCACCACGTGCGGCTGGTATTGCCCGACGCGCACCGACTGGATCTGCGGATCGTTCGGCGTGATCTTCGAGACGAGATCACGCAGCGCCTGGTCGAGATCGAGCCCGTTCAGATCGACGACGAGCCGGTCGGGGCCTTGCAGCAGATGCTGCTCGTTCTCCAGCGGCTGGTCCGATTCGATCGTGACGCGCGTGTAGTCGCGAGCGGGCCAGACGCGCACGCCGAGCACCGAGCTTGCCCACGCAAGACGCGGCGCCGCGACGAGCCCGAGCACGAGCGTCGACGCGCCCGCGCGCAGAATCTGCCGGCGCCGCCAGTTGTGCGTGGCGGTAGCGGCCGATTCGATCGAGCGGAACGGTTTGATCAACATCTTTGGAGACATGCCTTTCCTGATTCGCTGAATGCGCGCGCGACGAGAAGGCGTCCTTCGCCCTCCACGTCGAGCGAGAAGACGAGATCCGGCACGCCCAGCAGGGTGCCCGCGCGCTGCGGCCATTCGACGAGGCAGATCGCGCCGCTGTCGAAATACTCGCGAAAGCCCGCGTCGGCCCATTCGGCCGGATCGGTGAAACGATAGAGATCGAAGTGATACAGCTCAAGTTCCCCGTCCGGCCTTTCGACCGCGTAGGGTTCGACGAGCGTATAGGTCGGGCTGCGTACGCGTCCGCCGTGACCGAGCGCGCGGAGCGTCGCGCGAACGAGCGTGGTTTTGCCCGCGCCCAGGTCGCCCGTCAGCTGCACCTGCAAGCCGCGAAAGGCACGCGCACCGCCCTGTTCGACGGCGGCCTTGCGCACGCCGTCGATGGCGTGAGCGAAGCGCACGCCGAAGGTGCTGGTGGCGGCTTCGTCCGCGAGCGCGAAGTGGCGTTCGAGCAGGACGGAAGCGGCGGGCGTGATGGCTTGAACGGGCTGGTCGGGCATTCTCGTAAAATGGCGTGATGAACCGAAGTCCGGACTCCCCAGAATCCTGCACGCCTGCATCCGATGACGATGCGCGTGCCGTGCGTCATTTCGATGAAGCGGCGCTGGAAGCACTCGCGCAACGCATCAAAACGTGGGGCCGCGAACTCGGTTTCAGTGCAGTCGGTATCAGCGATACCGACCTCACGGCTGCCGAGGCGGGGCTCGCCGCATGGCTCGAAGCGGGCTGCCACGGCGAGATGGATTATATGGCGAAACACGGCATGAAACGCGCGAGACCGGCCGAGCTTGTGGCCGGAACGCTACGCGTGATTACTGCGCGAATCGCTTATTTGCCCGCTGAAACGCTTGAGGGAAAGCGCGTTGAAAGCCACGCGGCGGCGGCATCGAATCTCGCCGAAAGCGCCGTGCAGACGGGCCCTTCCGACTGGCGGGCGCAGGAAAACCAGCGCCTCGCGGACCCGTCCGCGGCCGTCGTCTCGATCTATGCGCGCGGCCGCGACTATCACAAGGTGATGCGTAACCGTTTGCAACAGCTCGCTGAAAAAGTCGAAGCAGAGATCGGCGCGTTCGGTTTTCGCGTCTTCACCGATTCCGCGCCGGTGCTCGAAGTCGAGCTGGCGCAGAAGGCAGGCATTGGCTGGCGCGGCAAGCACACGTTGCTGCTTCAGCGCGACGCCGGCTCGCTGTTTTTTCTCGGCGAGATCTACGTCGATGTGCCGTTGCCCACTGACGCGCAAACCGCGCCCGAACGCGCGCCCGAAACACCTGGTGCGCATTGCGGCAGCTGCACGCGCTGCATCGAGGCCTGCCCGACGGGCGCGATCGTCGAACCTTACAGGGTCGATGCGCGCCGCTGCATTTCCTATCTGACGATCGAACTGAAAGGCAGTATTCCCCAGGACTTGCGGCCGCTGATCGGCAATCGTGTGTATGGTTGCGACGACTGCCAGACGGTGTGTCCCTGGAACAAGTTCGCGCAGGCCGCGCCCGTCGCCGATTTCGACGTGCGGCACGGCCTCGACCGGGCGACGCTCGTCGATCTGTTCGCGTGGAGCGCCGACGATTTCGACACCCGCATGCAGGGCAGCGCGATCCGCCGCATCGGCTACGAGTCGTGGCTGCGCAATCTCGCGGTCGGCATGGGCAACGCGTTGCGCGCGGATCGCGCGAGCCTTTCCATCGATGCACGCGCGGCGATCGTCGACGCGTTGCGCGGGCGCGCGGACGACGCGTCGGCCATCGTCCGCGAGCACGTGGAGTGGGCGCTCGAAGCAGCGTAAAGTAGCGGCAATCCGGCGGCGCGCCGGCATTGCGATCAACGTTTGTGTACCCGGAAACCCGGAAGCGCACGGCATCGGTACCGGCAAGGAGGCAGTCATGTTCAACGCAGTCATGGATGCGCCGTTCGGCAAGGTCGGCATCCGCATCGAAGGCAATGCCGTGCGCGAGATCGTCTATCTGCCCGACTCGATGCGTAACGTCGAGCCGGATTCGCCGCTCGCGAAAGAAGCGGTCGGGCAGATCGAGCGTTATTTCACGCGTGCGTCGGCGACGTTCGACCTGCCGCTCGCCGATGTTGGCAGCGCGTTTCAGCGTCGCGTGTGGCAGGCGATCAGCGATATTCCGCCGGGCATCGTGCGCACCTATGGACAGGTCGCGAAGCAGATCGGCAGCGCGCCGCGCGCGGTCGGGCAGGCGTGTGGCGCGAATTATTTTCCGCTGGTGATTCCGTGTCACCGTGTGGTTGCGTCGGGCGGCATCGGTGGATTTGCGAATCACGCCGACGACGGCTATTTCCGCAAGGTCAAACGCTGGCTGCTCGCCCACGAAGGTATCCCCTACGCATGACCAGCATGACCGGCACGAAAGGCATGAGCGAAACCGTTCTCGAAGACGCACCCGTCGAATCACCGCTCTTCGTTGCGAGCAGCGTGTCCATCGACGCGTTCTGCGACGCGCTCTGGCTCGAACACGGCCTTTCGCGCAACACGCTCGATGCGTATCGTCGCGATCTGAAGCTCTTCGCCGGATGGCTGGCCGGCACGCGCAACGGCTCGCTCGATACCGCGAGCGAAGCCGATCTGAATGCGTACAGCGCGGCGCGGCAGAAGGACAAGTCGACGTCGGCGAACCGGCGTCTTTCCGTGTTTCGCCGCTATTACGCGTGGGCCGTGCGTGAGCACCGCGCGAGCGCCGATCCGACGCTGCGCATCCGTTCCGCGAAACAGCCGCCGCGCTTTCCTTCGACGTTGACCGAGGCGCAGGTCGAGGCGCTCCTCGGCGCGCCGGATATCGACACGCCGCTCGGCCTGCGCGATCGCACGATGCTCGAACTGATGTACGCGAGCGGGCTGCGCGTGACGGAACTCGTCACGCTGAAAACCGTGGAGGTGGGGCTGAACGAAGGCGTCGTGCGCGTCATGGGCAAGGGCTCGAAGGAGCGCCTGATTCCGTTTGGCGAGGAAGCGCACGGCTGGATCGAGCGCTATCTGCGCGAGGCGCGGCCCGCGTTGCTCGGCGCGCGTGCAACCGACGCGCTTTTCGTGACGTCGCGCGCGGAGGGCATGACGCGTCAGCAGTTCTGGAACATCATCAAGCGTCACGCGGCGGCGGCTGACGTGCGCGCGCCGCTGTCGCCGCACACGCTGCGCCACGCGTTCGCGACGCATCTGCTGAATCACGGCGCCGACCTGCGCGTCGTGCAGCTGCTGCTCGGCCACACCGATATTTCGACGACGCAGATCTATACGCACGTCGCACGCGAGCGGCTGAAGTCGCTGCACGCGGCGCATCATCCGCGTGGATGACGCCGCGGTTTCACGCTCAAGTCATCTCGCTCAAGTCATCTCGCGAAGGCGGTGCTTGAGAATCTTGCCCGTCGATGCCGCCGGTAACGCCGCGAGCACCCGCACTTCGGCGGGCCGCTTGTAAGGCGCGAGCCGCGCGCCGCACCATTCGATCAACTCTGCCGGCGTGACCGTCGCGCCGGCCACGAGTTCGACGAACGCGAGCACCTCCTCATTGCCTTCGACGGCGCGTCCGATCACCGCCGACTGCACGACATCGGGATGCGCGTTCAGCACGTGCTCGACTTCGGCCGGATAGACGTTGAAACCCGAGCGGATGATCAGCTCCTTGCTGCGTCCGACGATGGAGAGCGTGCCGTCTGCTTCCTCGCGCGCGAGATCGCCGGTCTTGAGCCAGCCGTCTTCGGTGACGGTCGCGCGGGTCTGCTCCGGGTTGCGGTAATAGCCGAGCATTACGTTCGGCCCGCGCACCCACAGTTCACCGATTTCGCCGCGCGCCGCCTCGACGCCGTCGAGCATTACAAAGCGCACTTCCACGCCGGGAATCACCTGCCCGACCGAGACATCCGCGCGCGGCGCATCGAGCATCGTTTGCGACACGGTCGGGCTGCTTTCGGTCATGCCGTAGCCATTGTGCAGCGTCACGCCGTAGACGCTTTCGACGCGCGCCTTCAGCGCGGCGTCGAGCGGCGAGCCGCCCGAATACGCAAACCGCAGACGCGGCGCCGACCACGCATGGCCGTGTGTCTGCAGATGTTCGAGCAGCTTCGCGTGCATCGCCGGCACACCCTGAAAAATCGATACGTTTTCGTGCGCGAGCGCATGACGCACGGCCTCGGGCGCAAAGCGCGACGCAAGCCGCAACGTCGCGCCTGCGTGCAGGCTGCCGAGACACACCGATGCAAGCCCGTACACGTGCGAAATGGGCAGCACGGCGTACACGACGTCGTCGGGGCCGACGCGGCGCAGCGTGCTCGAAATCGTCGCGATGAACATCAGGTTCCGGTGCGAGAGCATCACGCCTTTTGGCGCGCCGGTCGTGCCCGTCGTGTAGATGAGCGCGGCGCACTGCTTTTCGCTGGCGGCTTCGACGGGTTCGGCATGCGCGTTCGCATCGGTAACGAACGACCACGCGCCGATATCGATTGCCGCTGTGCTTGCCGGGGCGGCTCTGGCGTCATGGCGTTGTGCGTGATCGCGCGCATCGGGCGACGCATCGACCGCGTACGCGATCACGCGCGGCGCTGCGTGCGCGCGGATCGCGTCAAGCTCGGCCGCCGAAAGCCGCGCGTTCGACACGAGCGCCCACGCGTCGAGTTTCGCGGTGGCGAAGAGGAGCACCACCTGCACGATGCTGTTCTCCGCGACGATCATCACGCGGTCGCCCGCGCGCACGCCCAGCTCGCTCAACTGCGCGGCGGTCTCGTCGACCGCGTCGGCGAGTTGCTGGCGCGTGAGCTGGCGTGCGTCCTCGATCAGCGAGACGCGATGCGGGTCGCGCGCGGCCGCCAGCGCCGGAATATCGGCGATGCGCGCGGGCAGCGCGGCGAGCAGCGCGGGGATGTCGAATGCGTGCGAATGTGGGGCGGTGCTGGCCGTCACGGCTGTCTCCTCGTGGCGCCGCATCGCGCGGCAGCGGAATATTTTCGAACGATCGTGCCACATTCAACCGGCACGCACAATTCAGGTTTGGGCAAATAGCTGTTGCGCGGCGACGCCATTACAATGCGCCGATGAGCAAATCCAGACACGTCTCCGAAACGCCCGCGACGCAGTTTCTGCGACGTCACGGCGTCGCGTTCGGCGAGCATCCTTACGACTACGTGGACCACGGCGGCACGGCGGAATCCGCGCGCCAGTTGGGCGTCGACGAACATCACGTCGTCAAGACGCTCGTGATGGAAGACGAGCACGCGAAACCGCTGATCGTACTGATGCACGGCGACCGCACCGTCTCGACGAAGAATCTCGCGCGGCAGATCGGCGCGAAGCGCGTCGAGCCCTGCAAGCCGGATGTCGCGAGCCGGCATTCAGGGTATCTGATCGGCGGCACGTCGCCGTTCGGCACAAAAAAGACGATGCCGGTGTACGTCGAATCGACGGTTCTCGAACTCGACCGGATCTGGCTCAATGGCGGGCGTCGCGGGTTTCTGGTCAGCATCGCGCCAAAGGTCGTGACGGATCTGCTGCAGGCAAAACCGGTGCAATGCGCGATCGACGACTGATGGCGTCGATGCCGGCGCATGATGTCCACGCGGGTTTCTCCGGCTGCGTTCGGTAGAATATGCGGCTTCGTGTTCGTGCTGCACTGACAGTTTCGCTTTCGTAACCCCTTCGCCTTTCCGGCACCCTACAAAAAGAGTTCCCAGCATGGAAAACCTGATCGTCGCCGTCCTGGCCTACCTGATCGGCTCGGTGTCGTTTGCCGTGATCGTGAGCGCCGCGATGGGGCTCGCCGACCCGCGCTCGTATGGCTCGAAGAACCCGGGCGCGACCAACGTGCTGCGCAGCGGCAACAAGCTCGCGGCGATCCTGACGCTGCTCGGCGACGCGTTCAAGGGCTGGCTTGCCGTGTGGCTCACCGGTCACTTCGGCCCGCGCTACGGCCTCGACGATCCGGCGATCGCGCTCGCCGCCATCGCCGTGTTCCTCGGCCATCTGTATCCGGTCTTTTTCCGCTTCAAGGGCGGCAAGGGCGTGGCGACGGCGGCCGGCGTGCTGCTCGCGATCAACCCGGTGCTCGGCATCGCGACCATGCTTACGTGGCTGATCATCGCGTTCTTCTTCCGCTATTCGTCGCTGGCGGCGCTGGTGGCCGCCGTGTTCGCGCCGCTCTTCGACGTGTTCCTGTTCGGCGCGAACATCATCGCGCTGGCCGTGCTGGCGATGAGCGCGCTCCTGATCTGGCGTCACCGCCTGAATATCTCGAAGCTGCTTGCCGGCCAGGAAAGCCGCATCGGCGACAAGAAAAAGCGCAACGCGCCGCCGCCCGCGCGCAAGATGCATTGAGTTTGCCGGGGGGCGCGTCTCGCAAACGCCGCGGCGGCCCCGTATGACGTGACGATTGCGCGGCGCCTCGCGCAGGCTAGTCGCGGAAGTTGTTGAAGTCGAGCGGCGTATCGGTGACGTCCTTGCGCAGCATCGCGATCGTGCTTTGCAGATCGTCGCGCTTGGTGCCGGTCACGCGCACCGCGTCGCCCTGAATGCTCGCCTGGACCTTGATCTTGCTGTCCTTCACGAGCTTGACGATTTTCTTGGCGAGGTCGCCCGACACGCCTTTCTTCACGGTGATGACCTGCTTCACCTTGTCGCCGCCGATCTTCTCGATCTTGCCGTAGTCGAGAAAGCGCACGTCGACGTTGCGCTTTGCCATCTTCGACACGAGGACGTCCTTGACCTGCGTGAGCTTGAAGTCGTCGTCGGCGTAGGCGGTGAGTTCGCGCTCTTTCTGCTCGACGCGGGCATCCGAGCCCTTGAAGTCGAAACGGGTGGAAATTTCCTTGTTGGACTGCTCGATCGCGTTCTTGACTTCGATCATGTTGGCTTCGCTGACAACGTCAAACGATGGCATTGCATTCTCCCAATAGTGCCGCGGGGCGGACGCGGCCGGCAGGCCGCGCGTGACGCACTCGCTATAATCACGAACCGGATGTCATTTTACCGACGCCGTTCCCATTTGCCCAAGGCCGTTGTGCAACAGTGCGCGGCGCGGCCTCGCCGGTTTTTCGTGTGTGCCGCTGGCCCGCGCGGCGAGCCGATGCCGCAATTCCGTTCAACACGCACGTTTAACACGCTTATCCAGCAATCCCGATGCCTCAAGCCGCTCCCGCCTCATTCGTTTCGCATTTCCCGCTGAAGGCGCACAACACGTTTGGCTTCGACGTGGCGGCGCGCTACGCGTGCAGCATCGAGCACGAGACGCAACTGGCGGCCGCGGTGAACGATCCGCGCGCGGCCGCGTTGCCGCGGCTGGTGCTGGGCGGCGGCAGCAACGTCGTGCTCAAGGGCGATTTCGACGGACTGGTTCTGCTGGTCGCGCTGCGCGGGCGGCGTGTTGTCCGCGAAGACGACGGCGCCTGGTACGTCGAGGCGGCGGCGGGCGAGAACTGGCACGCGTTCGTGGCGTGGACGCTCGCGCAGGGCTTGCCGGGGCTCGAGAACCTCGCGCTGATTCCGGGGACGGTCGGCGCGGCGCCGATCCAGAACATCGGCGCGTACGGCCTTGAAATGTGCGAGCGCTTCGCGTCGCTGCGTGCGGTGGA
>CALFSF010000215.1 GCA_937917025.1 uncultured Paraburkholderia sp. | reverse complement strand
TGGCCCGCGGTGCTCTGCTCCTTGTTCGAGCGCACCGAGAAACCGCCCGTGCCGAACACGCCAGTCTCCGGCAGATCGATAATGCGCAGCAGCCCGGCATCCTCGAATTGCCGCGCGGCGACGCGCGGCATCAGCGCGATACGCGGCGTCTCCAGCAACAGGCCGATGTTCGTCAGGATCGATAGCGATTCGACGATATCCGTGGGCAGCGCGAGTCCGGCCGCCCGGAACAGATGCTCCGCCGAAAGACGCGCGGGCGAATCGGGCGTCGGCAGAATCCATGGCGAATCGACGAGTTCGGCAAGGCTTGCGACCGGCGTCGACGCAAGCCCATACCCCTTGCCGACCACCACACATAGCGATTCCTCAAAAAGCGCCTCATGCGTGAGCGGAAACGCACTCGCGATCGGCAATTCGCGTTCGGGCAGACGGCCCACCACGATATCGAGGTCGCCGGTCGCGAGCGCGGGAAAGAGATGGGCGGTCGTGCCTTCGCGCACGGTCACGAGCACGTTGGGCGTGCGCGCCTTCAACATCGCAATGGCCGCGGGCAGCAGGCGCGCCGACGCTGAAATAAGTGTGCCGACGATCACATGTCCGCTCGTGCCCAGCCTGAAGTCGTTCAGTTCGTCGGTCATGTAGCGCAGCTCGGCCATCAACGACTTGACGCGCCGCCCGAGCAGCAAACCGAGGTCCGTCGGCACGACGCCGCGATTCGAGCGCGCGAAAAGCGCGCCGTCGAAACACGATTCGAGTTCGTGGATCACCTTCGTGACTGCGGGCTGCGTCAAGCGCATTTCGTTGGCAGCCCGCACGACGGAACGTGTTTCGAGCACGCGTTCGAAGATCATCAGCTGATTCAGTTTCAGCCTGCGGATCAGCGAAATCTCGCTAAGCGGATTGTTTTGCATGGCAGCTTCGAAAACGGAAAAGGCCGCTACGGGCGATGCGCGATGTTATCAGCACACGGGCGCTGGCCAGCGTGCATGAACGCGTCAGCATGCCCGATGGCGCGCTCGACGGCACCGGTCAGCCGCTTCAGGCACACCTTGCAACGAGCGCCGCGCTTTCGATCACGCAACCGGCGAGATGCTCTGCCGCCGGCTGCGTATCGCGACGCGAGCGCCGCACGAGGCCGACCTCGCGAAAGAACGTGTCGTCGCCTAACGGCAGCGCGATCACACCGGCAGGCCACGCGCCGAGTGCGGCGGCTTCGGGCAGCAACGCGACACCCATGCCACGCGCAACCAGCTCGACGATCACCTGCAGTTCATCGCATTCGATTGCATCGCGCACCTCAAGCCGCATGCGCCGCAGAAAACGCTCGACCTGCCGCCCGCCGAACGATCTGCGATCGTAACGGATAAACGGTTCGGCGCAAATTACGTCGCGCCAGTGCAGGTGCGCATGCGCGTCCGGCACTAGCAGAACGAACGGCTCGGTCACGAGCGGCTGCCACTGCAGATCGGACGACAGCGCGAACGGCGGCCGGATGATCACCGCGCTATCGATCTCGTCGGAATCGACCTGTGCGAGCAGATTCAACGAAACGCCGGGCACAATCCGGATTCGCCAGGCGGGAAAGTCACGGCGGAACAACGCGAGCGCGCCAGGCAGCAGCGAGACCTGGGCAGAGGCGATCGCGCCGAGGTTCAGCAATCCGCTCTTTTCGGCCATGCCGCTCTGATCGCCAAGACGCGCGTACATCGAAAGCAGTTCCTGCGCGAGCGCGAGCGTGCGCTTGCCGGCAGCGTTCAAGGCGGCGGAACGGCCGGTACGGTCGAAGAGCGCAAACCCCAGATGTTCTTCAAGCCGCTGGATCTGCGCACTCACCGCGGATTGCGTGAGCCCCATGTGCGCTCCCGCGCCCGCAAACGTGCCGTGCTGCGCCACCGCGATAAGAGTCTGAAGTTCCCGGATCATCTCGATTCATCATTTATTTTGGATGTCAGGTCCAGAATATATCGCTTTTCAGCGATTATTTTAATAAATAAACTGGCTCCCGTCCGATCTGTGATCGACCTGCACTACATCCCTTTCCGCATCTGGAGCCACCGTCTTGAACGTCAACAAATCCGCCATGCCACCGTTTCACCTCGCCTTTCCCGTTCACAGTCTTGCGGCCGCGCGCGCGTTTTATGGCGAGTTACTGGGGTGCCCCGAGGGCCGTGCGTCCGATGAATGGGTCGACTTCGATTTCTACGGCCATCAGATCGTCGCGCATCTTGCGCCGCAGGAAACCGGCCGGCATGCAACGAGCGCCGTGGACGGTGACGCCGTGCCGGTGCGTCATTTCGGCGTGGTGCTGTCGGTGCCACTATGGGAGACGCTCGCCGACAAACTGACGCGCGCGGGGACGAAATTCATCATCGAGCCACACGTCCGCTTCAAGGGCGAAGTCGGCGAGCAGGCGACGATGTTTTTCCTCGACCCGTCGGGCAACGCGGTCGAGATCAAGGCGTTTGCCGATATGGCGTCGCTGTTCGCGAAGTAATCGGGGTTGCGTGCGGCGCTCCCGCGCTTCAGCGATGTTGCGTCGCTACCCGCAGCCCGAGCGAAATAAAGATCGAGCCGAT
>CALFSF010000214.1 GCA_937917025.1 uncultured Paraburkholderia sp. | reverse complement strand
CCTGATGGAAACGCCTATGAACGTTCGATCGTCGCGCGCGCTCGCGCTTTGCCGTGCCGGTATCGCTGTTGCACTGTCCATGATGACGTGCGCGTCCGCCGGGGCCGAATCGTCGGCGTCGTTGTACGGGCTCGTCGGACTCGACATCGCCAGCACAAGACGCAGCGACGGCCCGCCACGCAGTTTCGCGGAACAGAGTCCCGGACTCAGCGCGCCGTTCTGGGGGCTGCGTATCACCGAAGAGCCCGGCGGCGGATATCGCGTGGTCGCTGCGCTCGAGAGCTTTTTCCAGCCGGTGAACGGCGGCACCGGCAGAACGTCCGCCGATCCGTTGTGGGGACGCAATGCGTATGTCGGCATCGCCGGACCGTTTGGCACCGTCACGCTTGGAAGGCAGACCACTCTGCTTTATCTCGCCACGCAGGCCGTCAATCCATTCCAGGCGTCGGTTCTGTTTTCGCCGCTCGTGATGCAGACGTTCACCGCGCCGTACGGCGGTGCGGTCGTGGGCGATACGGTCTGGAACAACGCGATCCAGTACCGCACGCCGGGTATTAACGGCCTCACGGTTACCACCGTGTTCGCACCGGGCGGCGTCGCAGGATCGGGCGGTACGTTCAACGCAGGACTCTCGGCGCTTTACGCGAACGGAGCGCTCACCGCTGTCGCGACGGTACAACGTACACGCTTCGTCGCGGGTGTGGCTGCGCCGACACAGATCGCGTACATCGCGGGCGCCGCGTACGACTTTTCGCTCTTCAAGCTGTACGGCGCACTGCAGCGAACACGCACAGATGCCATCGACCTCGCGACGAAAACGTACGAAGCCGGGCTCGCGATACCGATTACCGCCGCCTTCTCGATCCTCGCGGAATGGGCATACACGCACCGCAGCGTGGCTGGCGGCGTCACCACGGCCCGCAATACGGCTACGGCGGGCGTCGACTATTTCCTGTCGAAACGCACCGACGTGTATCTGCTGAGCGTCTACGACAGGCTCGAAGGCCGCGCCACTGCCATGACGTTCGCCACCGGAATCCGGCACTCGTTTTGACGCCGGTGCCATCCGGGTCTTCCCGCTATAACCAAATCGCTGTTTTGTATAAAAAAATAATGCTCGGAATTCAATTTTTGCCGTGAGTATAATTTTTCACAGTCCGTGTATACACAATCTCTGGAAAGTAGCCGGACTGGCCGGACGCAGCTGAACAGGCAGTCGAAGCACGATTCTGCGCGGCAGCATCCTCTCGCATACGACAAGAACGATATTGTTTGGAGACTCCATGAAAAAGAAGGCAATCGTGTCCGCCTGCATGCTGCTCGCATGTGCTGGGGCACACGCTCAGTCGAGCATCTCGCTATCCGGTTTCGTCGATCTGAACATTGAACATCTGATTTCCTCCGGCAGCGGTGGCAACGTAACCCGCATGTCGAGCGGCGGCCTGAACAACTCGCGCTTCAACCTGAGCGGTATCGAGGATCTGGGCGGCGGCAACAAGGCATTCTTCACGATCGAACCGATGTTTTCGGCGAACACAGGTGTGCAGTCGGCGCAGTTCCGGCAGTCGTTTGTCGGCCTGAAGGGCAACTGGGGTGAAGTGACGATGGGGCGCCAGTTCACGCCTTCGTACTGGATTGCCGGTTATGCCGACCCGAGCTGGGCCGCCGACTTCAGTATGGTCAACAACATGGAGTTCTTCTACGCGTCATACCGGGTCGACAACGCCATCCAGTACAAGACACCCAACTTCCATGGTTTCACCGGCCGCGTGATGTACTCGACGGGCCTCGGCGACAGCACGCGCGCAGGACGCTTCCTCAGTACGAGCATCGAGTTCCGTCGCGGGCCGCTTTTTGTCGGCGCGGTCAGCGAACTGCAGTACACGCGCGACATCTTCCAGGGGTCGCAGATCCATTCGTCGCGCGACAACTACTTTTCCGCGGTGTATCGCTTTGGCGGGTTTGAACCGACCGTCATCTATCACACGTACAACGGCTATTACGCCTACCCGCCGTATGTCGCGTTCAATGCGCAGGGCTGGGACGCGCAGATCGGTGCGCGCTGGAACATCGACGGTCGCAACCGCGTGTTCGTCAGCTACGTGCACCGTCAGGACGACAACAACACGGACATCGCCAGCGCGAACGGCGTGGTGCTCGGTTATCTGTACGGGCTGTCAAAGCGCACGGACCTGTACGCCACGTTCGCGCACGTGAAGCATCAGCACGACGTGCCGGTGCCGTATCCAGTGACGTTCCAGATGTATCCGAACGGCGGCCAGAATCCGACCGGCTTCCAGCTCGGCATCCGTCACGCGTTCTGATTCCGGTACACGTCGACTCGAACAAAAAACGTATCGCGCTGCCGATGTTGCATCCGGCAGGGCGCGCTCTCCGCGGGCCGCGATGGCCGCAGGAGAGGAGACTCACGATAACAAGGAGGAAATCATGCTTCAGAAGCGAAATCTCAGACTCGCCCTCGCGATCAGTTCCGCGCTCGCGGCACTCGTCGCGACGGCCTGTGCAACCGCGGAAACGACGCAGCCCGCGTCCGGTGCCGCCGCGGCGCCGGACGCGGCGGCATCCGCACCCGTTGCGCAGGTCGCGCCTGGCACACCGAACGTCAAGGACCCGTATCTCGCTGCGTGGCTGCGCCTGACGCCTGATCGCACGCCCGTGCCGCTCAAGCCCGGCGTCGACTACGGGATGGATCCGGCGACCGGCGAATTCGTCTGGCCGAAGGCGACGCCCGAAGTGCACAAGGGCCAGACGTTCCCCGGCGAAATGACAACATGGGACAAGAAGAGCTTCACTAAAAACGTCGAAGTGCTGGCGTTCTATCCGGGCGTCGATTCGCCATTTCACGCGTGGAACAACATCGCTGACTTCGACGGCCATCGCTATCTCTACATTCACGACCGCGACTATCTGCGCATCATGGACGTCACCGATCCCGCGCATGGAAAGGTCGTGTTCTCGTCGGGCGGCGTCTGGGGGCCAAAGGGTTCGAGCGAACGATTCGATCCGAACAACGTGCACGATTACCTGGGCGGCGCCACCATCGCGTGGAGCAAGAAGCTCGGCAAACCGGTACTCGTCGCATCGTTCGAAATCGGCCGTTACGGCCTCATGACCAACAAGTCCGAG
>CALFSF010000213.1 GCA_937917025.1 uncultured Paraburkholderia sp. | reverse complement strand
GGCACAGGCAAAGAGACTCACTCGACAGATATGGACGCACGCAGTTACGAATCCTCCTCCGCGAAACCTTCCCGGCTGCACGAAGGTTTCGCCGCGCTGCCCGCGAATGCGGTGAACTGGATCGCCGTCTGGCGCCGCAATTATCTGGTGTGGCGCAAGCTTGCCGTGGCGTCGATGTTCGGCAACCTCGCCGATCCGATGATCTATCTGTTCGGCCTCGGCCTCGGACTCGGGCTGATGGTGGGGCACGTCGACGGCGTGTCGTACATCGCGTTTCTCGCGGCGGGCACGGTGGCGTCGAGCGTGATGATGTCGGCGAGTTTCGAGTCGATGTATTCGGGCTTTTCGCGCATGCACGTGCAACGCACGTGGGAAGCGATCATGCACACCCCGCTGACGCTCGGCGACATCGTGCTGGGCGAAGTGATCTGGGCAGCGAGCAAATCCGTGCTATCGGGCGCGGCGATCATGCTCGTGGCGGGCGTGCTCGGCTATGCGAGTTTTCCGTCGATGCTGATCGCACTGCCCGTCATCGTGCTGACGGGCCTCGCGTTCGCGAGCCTCGCGATGATCGTGACGGCGATCGCGCCGTCGTACGATTTTTTCATGTTCTATCAGACGCTCGCGCTCACGCCGATGATGCTGCTCTCCGGCGTGTTCTTTCCGGTGGCGCAGCTGCCCGCGATCGCGCGCCAGGTGACGCTGCTGCTGCCGCTTGCGCATGCAGTCGATCTGATCCGGCCGGCGATGCTAGGCCGGCCGCTGGACAGCGCCGCGTTGCATGTCGGCGTGCTGGCAGCGTATGTGATCGTGCCGTTCATCCTGGCCTCCGTGCTGTTCCGGCGGCGCATGATGCGCTAAAGCCGGACGCGATCACGTCGAAAGCACGTTGAAGCCGGTGCTCAGTCTTCGTCGTCGGTCCACGGAATGTCGACGTCGGAGATAAACGCGACCGTGGCGAACGGGCCGCCGTCCTGGCGTCCGATCTTGCCGTCCGCGCGCTGCCACTCGACGCGAAACACCGTACCCGGATCGTCGGCGATGAGGCGGACCGTGCGCACCTCGTCCTGATCGGCTTCTTCGACCGGGCCGTCGAGCGAAATCAGCAGCGGTTGCGGCCACAGGCCGTCGGCCGGATCGTAAATGCGATCGCCATCGGGAATCAGCGTGAACGCTTCCACGCCGATCGTTGCCGACGCTTCGACGATCATCTTGCCGAGCGCGCGCAAGAGCGCGGTCGCCCGCGCCGAGTTCGCCTGGCGGATCGCGAGGTCCCCGCGCGTGAGCGCCTGCTCGAGTTTCGGATTCGTTTTCTGTTGCGCCATTCTGTTTCCTGAATTCAATCGTTCTTTTCGCACGGACAGCCGCTTCGCGGCCTGGCAGCGGGTGCATGCAATCGCGGGCTGAATCGTACCATCCCGACGCGCCAGCGGGCAGACACGGCGGGTTTGTGCCGTGCGCGCGTCATCCGCGCCTTGTCCGCACCGCGGCCCAGTTCCCCAGTTTAGGTCGCGTTTGCCGATTGAACACGGCAATTCATCACCGATCGCGCGGCAGCGCACCAATTGGGCTGGGCGCCTTCGGACGCAGCGCGGCGGCCGAAAGCAGAACAGCCCCGGCTGAAAACCGGGGCTGTTCATGGTGCATAACGCAGAAAACGCGGAAAAACCGTCGAAGGCGCGCGAGATTACGGCGCCGGATTCGGTTGCCGTTCGTGAAGCGCTTCGATTTCGGCCAGCACTTCCGGCGACAGCGTCACGTCCGCGCTCGCGATGTTTTCCTTCAACTGCTCAAGCGACGTCGCGCCGATCAGATTGCTCGTGAGGAACGGACGGCTGTTCACGAACGCGAGCGCGAGCTGGGCCGGCGAAAGCCCATGACGCTTCGCGAGTTCGACATAGCGCGTGGTCGCTTCGACCGATTGCCGCTTGCTGTAACGCTGGAAGCGCTCGAAGAGCGTGATGCGCGCGCCCGCCGGACGCGCCCCGCCTTCGTACTTGCCCGACAGCCAGCCGAACGCGAGCGGCGAATACGCGAGCAGCCCGACGTTCTCGCGATGGCTGAATTCCGACAGGCCGAGTTCGAACGTACGGTTCAGCAGGCTGTACGGGTTCTGGATGCTGACGATGCGCGGCAGCCCGAGCTTTTCCGACGCGCGCAGAAACTGCGCGACGCCCCACGGCGTTTCGTTCGACACGCCGATGTGGCGCACCTTGCCTTCCTTCACGAATTCCGCGAGCACCGACAGCGTTTCCTCGATCGGCACCGTATACGCGTCGTCGATCCATGGGTACGCCGTGCGGCCGAACGTCATCGTGCTGCGGTCGGGCCAGTGCAGCTGGTACAGGTCGACATAATCCGTCTGCAGGCGCTTGAGGCTGTCGTTCAGCGCTTCGGTCAGATTCTTGCGGTCGAACTGGTTGCCTGCGCCGCGAATGTGCCGCGGGTTGTGCGGCTGACGGGCCGGACCGGCGATCTTGGTGGCAAGGACGATCTTCTCGCGCGCGCTCTGGTGCTGCGCGATCCACGTGCCGATATAACGCTCGGTCGAACCTTGCGTTTCGGGACGCGGCGGCACCGGATACATTTCAGCGGCATCGATCAGGTTGACGCCGTGATCGAGCGCATAGTCGATCTGCGCATGCGCTTCGCTTTCGGTGTTCTGCTCGCCCCACGTCATCGTGCCGAGGCCGATGACGCTGACCTTTACGTCCGTTGCGCCGAGTCTGCGGTATTCCATCGAACTGTTCCTTGTGCTGTGTGTGAACGGAAAACGCCGAAGTTACCACGCCGGCGCGCGGCGCGCTGGACCGCTAGAATGACGCTCTCGCGCAGCGCACGCACAGGCGTCGCCGCTGCAAATCGTCTCGAGGGTTCGTTTGCTTCCCCTGCTTCGCTCCGGAGTGTCATGCAGATGTCTGGTTCATCGCCCGCCGCACCGCGTTCCGGTGATTCGTCGCTGATCGTCACGCTCGTGGCCGCCGCGTTCTTCATGGAAAACCTCGACGGCACGATCATCGCCACCGCGCTGCCGCAGATGGCGCGCTCGTTCGACGTGCATCCGGTCGATCTCAGCATCGGCATCACATCGTATCTGCTGACGCTCGCGGTGTTCATCCCGATCAGCGGCTGGGCCGCCGACCGTTTCGGCGTGCGCAACGTGTTCACCGGCGCGCTCGCGGTGTTCACCGCGTCCTCGGTGCTGTGCGGCATGACGAACGGTCTCGTCGAATTCACCGCGGCGCGCGTTCTGCAGGGCATCGGCGGCGCGATGATGGTGCCGGTCGGCCGGCTCGCCGTCCTGCGCGCGACGCCGAAGGACAGCCTGATGCGCGCGATCTCGATCATCACGTGGCCGGGGCTCGTCGCGCCCGTGATCGGACCGCCGCTCGGCGGCCTGATCACCACGTATTCGTCATGGCGCTGGATTTTCTATCTGAATCTGCCGCTCGGCCTGATCGGGCTCGTGCTCGCGTGGCGCTTCATCGGCAATGAACGCGACGCGCAAAAACGTCCATTCGACGCGTCCGGCTTCGTGCTGTCGGGGCTCGCCTGCACGGCGCTGATGTACGCGATGGAGCTGACCGGGCGCGCCGACGCGCCGTGGAAAGAGACGCTCGTGTGCCTCGGCGTGGGCGCGATGGCCGGTGCCGCCGCGCTGTTTCATCTGCGGCGTACCGCGCATCCGGTCGTCGATCTGTCCGCGTTCAGGATCAAGACGTTCGCGGTCGCGCTGGGCGGCGGGTCGCTCTTTCGCATCTCGATCAGCGCGGTTCCGTTCCTGCTGCCGCTGATGTTCCAGATCGGTTTCGGCATGAACGCGTTTCACTCCGGGCTGCTGACGCTCGCGGTGTTCGCCGGCAATCTCGCGATGAAACTCGTGACGACGCCGATCATGCGGCTTTACGGCTTCCGGTCGGTGCTGCTCGTGAACGGCGCGTTCGCGGCGCTGACGCTCGCGGCGATGAGTCTGCTGACGCCCGCGACTTCCGTGTTCTGGATCGTCACGGTTTTGTTCATCAGCGGGCTCGCGCGGTCGCTGCAGTTCACCGCGATCAACACGCTCACGTTCGCGGACGTCCCCAAGCCGCAGATGAGCGGCGCATCGACGCTTTCCAGCACGTTGGGGCAAATGACCGTCGGCATGGGCGTCGCGTTCGGCGCGATCGCGTTGCGAATGGCAGCCTGGTTTCACGGTCACGGCGGCCAGAGCGTCACCACCGCCGATTTCAACCTCGCGTTCCTGATCGTGGCGGCTCTCGGGTGTGCGGCCATAGCGGACGTAGCCGGCCTTGACCGGCGCGCAGGGGCGCATGTGAGCGGACACGGGCGCAGCGGGGCGTGAGGGTGCATGACGCTCCGCGTTGACGGGCGTGCGTGACGAAACCCGGTCGGGCACATCGATTGCTGGCTGTTCACTGCCGCTCAATATCGCCACCGTCCAGTGCAAGGCTATCGCCATGAACCCGGATCCCGAACTCGCTTCCGCCGAACCCGGCGACGCCGCCGTCGCTGCGACGTCCGTCCCGCCCGGTCGTTTCGACGCCGCTGCCGCCGTCGGGCATACCAAGGACACGCGCCTGTCGGCGTCGCTCGCATTGGGGTTCGCACGGCTCTTTGGCCTTGAGCTGTTCCTGACCGATATCGTCACGCCCCGTCCGGCGCGCTCGCCCGATCAAACCATCCGCTTCGACCGGAAAAGATAGTCCGCGCGCGATTGCGACCGGCACGCGGGGAACCTCGATGCTCGCCGGTAGACTTTGCAACGGATTGAAAAACTCGCGACGCCCCCGATCCGTATTGTCGCGGCGCGAAGCACAGGAGATTTTCGATGAACAGCATCAAGCCGGAAAAACGGATTCCCGCGTTACTGGCAGTCGCGGCGCTATCCATGTGGATGCTATCGACGGGCGTCGCCCTCGCCGATGACACGCCGAGCCCATGCGCTGCGCTAAAGCGAATCGTGGCGGCAGCGCCGGACAGATTCACCTCGCTTCAGGCGAGCGACAGCCAAAGCGTGGCAAGGCCCTACGGTGACGACGCGCGCTGCGGCACCGAAGGCGCGAACTATCAATGCGTGTGGACACCCCACAGCGAAGCGGGCTCCTCCGCCGATGCGCTGCAGTCTCTGGCAGCGGACATCGCCTCGTGTCTGCCCGAAGCGACGCACGATCAGAACTCCCCCGCTCGCCAGCACTTCTACCTGGGCGCGCGCGCGAGGCGCACGCAAATCACCGCAAGCACCGCGGGCGCCGGCAAGCTCAAACTCGTGGTATCGGCAAAGTGACGGGCTGTCCGCAATCCGACAGCTCGATGCGCTAAAGCCACTGCCCTCACCGAACGCGACCACCCCCAATGCATCGCCGCATTCGGCGGTACTCAGGTGCGCGACTGCGGCAACGGTTCGGCGTCGCGCTCAGCCGGCCTGTTGATCAATGACCATGTCAGCGTCGCGTGCTGATTCGCGAACGCGCGCGTGGTCAGATCCTTCCGCACGAACTCCTGCTGTGCGCGATGCGTCTGTTCTGTCGCGACGCCCGGTTCGCGCGCGAGAAACGCGACCTGTTCGCGCATCGCCCCGGCGTCATGCACCGGCACGTACCAGATGCTGTCGGGGGAAAAATATTCTTCGAGACCGCCTGTTGCCGTGGCAACGACAGGCTTGCCGGTCGCGACGGCTTCGAGGATGACCGTGATGCCCGAGACATGATGGTTCGGATGCAATGAAACGATCACGACGTCAGCCCATTCGTATAGCGCGCGTTGCGCGGCGAGACCATGCGCCGGTGCCACGGTCACGTTACTGGCTTTCGAACGCCGCCAGATCTTCCGCCGCGTCGCGATGCGCACGCAATAGCGCGGATCGTTCTCAAAGGCCGTGATCAATGTGTTCCAGTCGCGATCGCGATCGTTGCCGATCGAGGCAATGCGCAAAGGCTCATGAGGCCGCCAGTCACCGGCCGCCGTCAGCGGGAAGTCCCGCGTATCCAGTCCGTAGCGAACCACCGTTCCCTCGCGTCCCCAGTACTTCTGGACGAGCGCCGCGTTGTCCGGGCTGTGGGTGGTGAGGACATCGGCACGGCCGAGCAGACATAGATATAAAAGACGTTTGGGCA
>CALFSF010000212.1 GCA_937917025.1 uncultured Paraburkholderia sp. | reverse complement strand
CGATCGAAAAGCTCGCCGTGTGGGGCAACCATTCGCCGACGATGTACCCGGATTTCCGCGTTGCAACGGCTGAAGGTCAGGACCTGACGAAGCTGATCAACGACGACGAGTGGAACCGCAACACGTTCATCCCGACCGTCGGCAAGCGCGGCGCGGCGATCATCGAAGCGCGCGGCCTGTCGTCGGCAGCATCGGCGGCGAACGCGGCGATCGATCACGTGCGTGACTGGGTGCTCGGCACGAACGGCAAATGGGTCACGATGGGCATTCCGTCGGACGGCTCGTACGGCATTCCGGAAGACATCATCTACGGTGTGCCGGTCACGTGCGAAAACGGCGAGTACAAGCGTGTCGAAGGCCTCGAAATCGACGCGTTCTCGCGTGAAAAGATGGACGGTACGCTGAACGAGCTGCTCGAAGAGCGCGACGGCGTGCAGCATCTGCTTGGTTAATCGCTGATGCCAATGAACCGGATCTCCGTTGCAGCGCGACGGGTTCCGGTTTTTTCACGTGCGGATGCGTGCATCGCGCCTCGTTCGAGCGCAAGCTGAACGAAGCGTCATCCACGTTTTCCTCACCTGATCCGGACGCGTTTTGCCAGCCTGCTGTCCCGCAGAGCGCGCCCGAATCAGTTTGATCAACAGACACCCCACGCCCCTGACGTCGAAGATGCGCGCCCTTTCCCCCGCCGAAGTGTTGTTCGAAGGCGAAGCGCCACCCGCTGTTCTGCCTGCCTGCGATCACTACGCCGGCAGCGAAAAGCTGATGCTGAAATCGCTTGCCCTGCAGCAGGCGCTCGGGCCCGTATTCGACATCACGCTCGATTGCGAAGATGGCGCGCAGGTCGGCCGCGAGGCGGAGCACGCGGAACTCGTCGCTTCGCTGCTGGGCAGCGAGCACGACCGCTTTGGCCGCGTCGGCGTGCGGATCCACGATTTTCAGCATCCTCACTGGCGCGACGACGTGCGTCTGATCCTGCGCGCCGCGAAGCGCGCGCCGGCGTACATCACCCTTCCGAAGATCCGCAACGTACCCGATGCCGCCGAAATGTGCGCGTTCGTCGAGGCGACGCGTCGCGAACTCTCGATTGCGCAGCCGGTTCCGGTGCAGTTGCTGGTCGAGACGCACGGCGCGCTCGCGCGCGTGTTCGATCTTGCGGCGCTGCCCGGTGTCGAGGCGCTCAGTTTCGGCCTGATGGATTTCGTCTCCGCGCACGACGGCGCGATTCCCGACAGCGCGATGCGCTCGCCGGGCCAGTTCGACCATCCGCTCGTGCGGCGCGCCAAGCTCGAGATTGCGGCGGCCTGTCACGCGCACGGCAAGGTGCCGTCGCACAACGTCAGCACGGAAGTGCGCGACATGAGCGTCGTCGCGAACGACGCGAGCCGCGCGCGCAACGAATTCGGCTACACGCGCATGTGGAGCATCCACCCCGCGCAGATCGAGGCGATCGTCGCGGCGTTCGCGCCGCGCGACGCGGAAATCACCACCGCTGCCGAGATCCTGCTCGCCGCGCAATCGGCGCAATGGGGCCCCACGCGCCACCGCGACACGCTCCACGACCGCGCGAGCTATCGCTATTACTGGTCGGTGCTGCGCCGCGCGCGCTCGACCGGCCGTGCCGTGCCCGACGAAGCCGCGCCGCTCTTCGCAACCCAGGTGGCAGCCGGGGGCGCCGTCTCGTGACCGATCGACGCAACGCATTCATCCAGAAGCGCGACTTTCCGCTGGAAAGCCGCGACTGTCAGGCCGCAGGTAATCGACATAACGCCGCAACGAAAATGCGCGGATATAGAGGAGATTGCTGGAGATGAGCGAAACGACACAAGCCGCGGTACCGGCAGAAAGCGGCGCATTCAAGCCCAAGAAATCCGTCGCCCTGTCGGGCGTGACGGCGGGCAACA
>CALFSF010000211.1 GCA_937917025.1 uncultured Paraburkholderia sp. | reverse complement strand
CATCGCGATGCGCGACAACGTGCTGTACGTGAACGGCGTGCGCGCGGATTATCAGCCGCTGCAGCAGGCGCCGCTGCCGGGCGACGCGCTGTCGCCGGGAGATTATTTGCGCGAGCGGTTTGGCGGCGTGTCGCACGCGGTGCGCCTCTCGGAGATCGCGCCGAGCCCGCGCCGCTCGTTCGGCCCGGTCACGGTGCCCGCGAACGCCTATCTGATGCTCGGCGACAATCGCGACGACAGCGCCGACTCGCGCTACTTCGGTTTTTTCCCGCGCAATGAACTGATGGGCCGCACGCGGCGCGTCGTCTACTCGCTCGACCCGGATCACTTCTACGAGCCGCGCTTCGACCGTTTCGGCGCGGCGCTCGATGCGGCGGCGCGCGGCGGTTAGGTCACCGCGCGCCGGCGGGTGGGCTTACGCGTTGTTCGCCAGCGCCTGCGCGCACTCGGCCACGAGCGCCGGGCCGCGATAGATGAACCCCGTGTAAAGCTGCACCAGCGAAGCGCCCGCCGCGAGTTTGTCGCGGGCATCGGCGCCCGAAAAAATGCCGCCGACGCCGATGATCGGCACCGTGTCGCCGACTTCCGCACGCAGCTTGCGGATCACGTCGTTCGACGCGTCGAACACCGGCCGCCCCGACAGCCCGCCGGCTTCGTCCGCATGCGGCAGACCCTTGACGGCTTCGCGCGAGAGCGTCGTGTTCGTGGCGATCACGCCTTCGAAGCGATGGCGCAGCAGCGTACCGGCGATCGACTTGATCTGTTCGTCGTCGAGGTCCGGTGCGATTTTCAGCGCGAGCGGCACCAGCTTGCCGTGCAGGTCGGCGAGACGCTGCTGCTTGTCCTTCAGCGCGGCGAGGAGCGCATCGAGTTCGTCCGCGCCCTGCAGCTGGCGCAGGTTCTTCGTATTCGGCGACGAGATGTTCACCGTCACGTAGCTCGCGAACGGATACACGCGCTCGAGACAGTACAGGTAGTCTTCGGCGGCGCGCCCGATCGGCGTGTCGGCGTTCTTGCCGATGTTCAGGCCGAGGATGCCCCGATAGCGCGCGGCCTGCACGTTCTTCACGAACTGGTCGACGCCCGCGTTGTTAAAGCCCATGCGGTTGATGACCGCGTTCGCTTCCGGCAGCCGGAACATGCGCGGGCGCGGATTGCCCGGCTGCGCGCGCGGCGTGACCGTGCCCACTTCGATGGAGCCGAAGCCGAGCGCGGCGAGACCGTCGATGCACGCGCCGTCCTTGTCGAGCCCGGCGGCGAGGCCGACCGGATTGCGGAACGTGAGGCCCATGACGGTACGGGGCGAATCGGGCACGCGCGGCGCGAGCGCGCCGGCAAGGCCGCTGCGGCCGGCGGCGCCGAGCATGCGCAGCGTCAGATGGTGAGCGTCTTCCGCGTCCATGCGAAAGAGCTGGGCGCGCACGAGCGGATACAGGGAGCTGAACAAGGGGGAGCGGAACACAGGACGAAGCCGGGCGGCCGGAAATGAGAACCCGCTATTTTAGCCGATGCCGCCGCCGCGCCTGCCGTCGGGTTTGCCGGCGGGTTTTCCATCGGGGTTGCCAGCGGGGTTACCCGGTAATGCCACGCTGACCGGAGAAAGATCGACGTTCGCGGTGTCGAACACTTTCCACAGGCCTTCGTGCAACCCTTCGAGCGGATGGAAATTCGCCTTGTACGCCATCTTCTGGCTCTCGCGAATCCAGTAGCCGAGGTAGACGTACGGCAGATTCAGGCTGCGCGCCTGCTCGATCTGCCAGAGGATGTTGTACGTGCCGAAGCTCGCGTGCGGGTGGTCCGGATCGAAGAACGTGTACACCGACGACAGGCCGTCGCCGAGAATGTCGATCATGCTGACCATGCGCAGGACGCCGGGCAGATCGGGGTGGCCGCTGTGCGGCGGCTCGCGGAATTCGACGAGGCGCGAGTTGATCCGGCTTTGCAGCAGGAACTGTTCGTACTGGTCGCGGCTGTCGCGATCCATGCCGCCGCCCGCGTGCCGCGCCGACTGGTAACGCATGTAGAGCGCGTAGTGCTCCTCGTCGTAGTGCAGCGGCGCGACGGATGCGATCAGCTCGCCATGCTTCTTCCATACGCGGCGTTGCGTGCGGTTCGGCTGGAAGCGCTCGACCGGCACGCGCACCGGCACGCAGGCGCGGCAGCCGTCGCAGTAGGGGCGATAGGTGAAGACGCCCGAGCGCCGGAAGCCCGCCTTGACGAGTTCGGTGTAGACGTCGGAGTTGATCAGGTGGCTCGGCGTCGCGACCTGCGAACGTGCGATACGG
>CALFSF010000210.1 GCA_937917025.1 uncultured Paraburkholderia sp. | reverse complement strand
CTGGAGCGAATCCAGAACGAAGAAGATCCGGCCCCGCCAAGGCATGCCGAAGATGGGGTCGATTCGCGCAAGGAAGTGTTCGCTGGAGTCCGACATGAAAAATTCCAGTGAACAGTCGCTGCGTGGGCAGATCGAGAAATGGCTCGCGCCCTCCCCGTCGATTCCGCTGCACGTCACCCGCTTCAGTCGCGCGGCGCGCAACGGCAAACGTTACGTGTGTGTAGAGACATCCTTACCCGCCGGCAACCGCGCATTATTTTTCTTCCGGCATCCTGATGGTTGCTGGTGCGTCTTCCCGCCGGTCGCGGATATCCCGCGGCTTCACTTCATCTGAGCCCTTCCGCCCACATCCGCTGAAATATCAGCAGGTCCAGTTCGGGTGCGACACCGGTGAGTCCGGTGAGCATCGTGTGGACCTGCGCGCGATGATGGGTTTGATGATTGAACCAGTGTGCGAGACCGGGGGCGAGCGCCTGCGTCTTCACCTCTGGGGATGACACTCTCCGATAGGTGATGATGCTGTCGAGCGCGGTTTCATCGAGCGACGTCACGTACGCCGTGATGCGCCTGTCTTCAAGTTCGCGTGCATCGCGCAGATCGTCGAAGTGCTCGTACAGGATGGCATCGAGTCTGTCGGGTGCGTCGCCTTCCGACGTGAACCGGTGCATCCAGACGCGGTCGGTGACGAGCAGGTGATTCAGCGTGCCGTGTATCGAATGAAAGAACGCGCCGCGATCGGCGCGGTAATCGACGTCGCTCAACTGGCTGACCGCATGATAAAGCCGCGCGTTGGCCCATGCGTTGTAGCGCGCGAACGTATCGAAATGATCTTTCAGCGACATGGCACCCCCATGTGTTTTCGCGCTATGTCAAAGATCCATGCCGTGGCGATGGAGCGCGACGGATCGCGATGGATAGCGCGAGGCAGCGATCAAACCAGCCGCAGATAAATCAGCTCGCGCTTGATATAAGCATAGAAGACAGGCGCCGCGATCACGCCCGGAATGCCGAACGCGGCTTCCATCACGAGCATCGCCACGAGCAGTTCCCACGCGCGCGCCTCGATCTGCCCGCCGACGATCCGCGCGTTGAGAAAGTATTCGAGCTTGTGGATCAGCACGAGGAACACCAGCGACATCACCGCTGCGGGAAAACTGACCGACAACGCGATCGCGACGATCAGCGTGTTCGAAATCAGGTTGCCGATCACCGGCAGCAGGCCGACGATGAACGTCACCATCACGAGCGTTTTCGACAGCGGCAACCGCTGGTGAAAGAGCGGCAGGATCAGCAGAAGAAAAAGGCCGGTGAACGTCGCGTTGATCGCGGAAATCTTGATCTGCGCGAAGACGATGCGCCGGAACGCATCGGCAAACCGCGCCACGCGCGTGACGAACGCCGTCGAAAGCGGCAGCCGCTGCATCTGACGCGTCGCGCCGACGGCAATGATCGCGCCGATGATCATGCCGATCACGACGTGCCCAAAGACCCGCGCCACGCTCTTGCCGCCCTGCTGCAGCATGCTGGCGTGCTCGTGCATCAGCAGCGCTGCCTTCGCTTTCATCTGCGCGGCGTCGACCGGCAGATACTCGGCAATGGAAGGCGGAATACGCCCGCGGGCCTGGTCGACCAGCTGCATCATCTGCTCGAGCAGCTTCTGCACGCTCGGCACGTCCTGCTCGAAGTGTTCGATGATGCCGATCGTCACGCCCGTCAGGGCGCCGACGATCACCGCCGACAGCAGCACCACCGAGATCCAGCGCGCCCAGTGGCTCGACACCCGTTTTTCGATCAGCGGCGCGATCGTGTGTACGAGCTGGTAGACGAGCATGCCCGCGAGGAGTGCACCGAGCAGGTGCAACTGCAACACCGCCCACATGCCGAGGAACGCCACGATATAGCTGCCGATCTCGACGGCGGACAGCCTCGGCAGACTCATGTCGCTCGTCAGCCTCACCGGGCGGGGGCGCAGATCCTGCACGGGCCTGTCGTCAGGTGCCTGGTTTCGCTTCGTCATGACTCTCCCGTCCCCAACCGGTGACGCAGTTTTATTTTTGAACCGCCGCCTGGCGCTTCAACAACGGTGCCAGATACCGTCCGGTAAAACTCGCTTTCGACTTCGCCACCTGCTCCGGCGTGCCCTGGGCAATGATCTGCCCGCCGCCCGCGCCGCCTTCCGGCCCGAGGTCGATCAGCCAGTCGGCCGTTTTGATCACGTCGAGATTATGCTCGATGATTACGACAGTATTACCTTGATCTCGCAGCCGGTGAATCACTTCGAGCAGCAGCGCGATATCGTGAAAGTGCAAACCGGTCGTCGGTTCGTCGAGGATGTATAGCGTGCGACCCGTGTCGCGCTTGCTCAGTTCCAGCGAAAGTTTCACGCGCTGGGCTTCGCCGCCGGACAGCGTGGTCGCCGACTGGCCCAGCCGGATATAGCCGAGCCCCACGTCGAGCAGCGTTTTCAGCTTGCGCGCGACCACCGGCACCGGCCTGAAGAACTCATACGCGTTCTCGACCGTCATCTCCAGCACTTCGCTGATGTTCCTGCCTTTGTACTGGACGTCGAGCGTTTCGCGGTTGTAGCGCTTGCCGTGGCACACATCACACGGCACGTAGACGTCCGGCAGAAAGTGCATTTCGACCTTCAGCACGCCGTCGCCCTGACACGCTTCGCAGCGGCCGCCCTTCACGTTGAACGAGAAGCGGCCCGGATCGTAGCCGCGTTCCTTCGCCGCCGGCACGCCGGAAAAGAGCTCGCGGATCGGCGTGAAGAGGCCCGTGTACGTGGCCGGATTCGAGCGCGGCGTGCGGCCGATCGGCGACTGGTCGACGTTGATGACCTTGTCGAAATGCTCCAGCCCTTCGATCGATTCGTACGGCGCAGGCTCGGTGGACGAGCCGTACAGGTGATGCGCGACCGCCTGGTACAGCGTGTCGTTGATCAGCGTCGACTTGCCCGAACCGGACACGCCGGTCACGCAGGTCAAGAGCCCGACCGGCAGATCGAGCGTGACGTGCTTCAGGTTGTTGCCGTACGCCTCGACGATGCGCAGATATCGTTCGTCGGGCTGCTTGCGATCGTCCGGAAACTCGATGCTACGCGCGCCCGACATGTACTGGCCGGTCATCGATGCCGGATCGGCCTCCACCTGCTTCGGCGTGCCTTCGGCGATCACCATGCCGCCATGCTCACCGGCGCCCGGCCCCATGTCGACGACGTAATCGGCCATGCGGATCATGTCTTCGTCGTGCTCGACGACGATCACCGTGTTGCCGAGGTCGCGCAGGTGCTTGAGCGTCGTCAGCAGCCGGTCGTTGTCGCGCTGGTGCAGGCCGATCGAGGGCTCGTCCAGCACGTACATCACGCCGGTCAGTCCCGAGCCGATCTGCGACGCCAGACGAATGCGCTGTGCCTCGCCGCCGGACAATGTTTCGGCCGAGCGATCGAGCGACAGGTAATCGAGCCCGACATTGTTGAGGAACGTCAGCCGCGACAGGATTTCCTTGACGATCTTGTCGGCGATCGCCGCGCGCTGGCCGTCGAGCTTCAGCGCGGCGAAGAATGCCGACGACTCCTTGAGCGGCCATCCGGAAATCTCGTAGATCGCGCGGTCGCCGACCTTGACATGGCGCGCGTCGCGCTTGAGCCGCGTGCCGCCGCACTCGGGGCACGGCTTGTTGTTCAGGTACTTGGCGAGCTCCTCGCGCACCATCTGGCTGTCGGTCTCGCGGTATCGGCGCTCGAGGTTGGGCACGATGCCCTCGAATGCATGCTCGCGCGTCGACGAGCGGCCGCGGTCGGACAGGTACACGAACGGGATCTTCTCGCCGCCCGATCCGTACAGCACGACCTGCTGCACGCGCTCGGGCAATTTCGAGAACGCCTTGTCGAGGTCGAACTGCAGGTGCTTGGCGAGGCTTTGC
>CALFSF010000209.1 GCA_937917025.1 uncultured Paraburkholderia sp. | reverse complement strand
CGGCACGGCGACGTTCGGCGCGATCATCCTGTACGCGCTGCTGCGTCGCAAGCCGGCACAGCAGCCGGTCGTTTAGGCGAAGCCAACAAACCAGCCGCGCGTCGCGCCCCGGTTCAACCGGCGACGACGCGCGGTTTTCAACTCTCCCAGCCGCGCGTTACCCGCCCGTCATTTACCCGTCATCCGCCCGCTCGCCCGCACCCGCCCGTCATCCGCGTGTGCGGCCGCGCGTCGTCAACGCGGTTTCCGACAGATCGATCTCGCGCATCAGCCGCGTCAGGGTCTCGTCGTTGATCTTCTGGGCGTTGCGCAATGCGACGAGCGTCGCGCGTTCGGCATGAATCGCGGCGAGCCGCATCCGCAATTCCAGCGCTTCAATCTGCCGCGCCATTTTGCGTGGCGCGTCGTCCTCGCCGAGCGTCGCGAGCCTGCGCCGGTAAATGTCCATCACGCGTGCCGTCACGTCGGCGGCCGAGGCCGACTCCGATTCGTCGAGATCGGCGTTCACCGTGTCGTGCAGGTCGTCGATGGCGCGGATCGCCGCCTGCGCCGCGTGCGTTCGCGCGAGCTTTTCTTCGGCTTCGTGCGGATCGCGACGGTTGCCGTGCGTGATGAACGGCAGCACGATCACCGCCACCAGCAACGACGCCAGGATCACGCCCGACGCGATGAAGATCGCCAGATCGCGCCCCGCGAGCGACACCGGCAGCGACAGCACGCCTGCCAGCGTCACGGCGCCGCGCACGCCCGCGATCGTCGTCACCGCGACCATGCGGACGCCCGGCACCGCGTTCGTGATGCCCTTGCGTTTGGCGCGGCGGCTTGCGACGAGCCGCAGCACCCACACCCACACGTAGCGCAGCGCATACAGCACGAGCAGCACGGCCGCGACGTAGCCGATCAGCCGCAGCGCCTGCCCGTCGCCCGTGTGATGCGCGTCGAGCAGCGCATCGCCGAGGATGTGCGGAAACTGCAGTCCGAGCAGGATGAACACCATCCCGTTGAAGACGAACTCGATCATCGTCCACGTGCTCGCCGCGCGCATGCGCGCCGAGACCGGCCCGACGTGCGTGATGCTGGTGTAGTTCATCATCATCCCGGCCGCGACGGCCGCCAGAATGCCCGACCAGCCGAAGTGCTCGGCGAACAGATATGACGCGAACGGAATCAGCAGCGTCATCACGACGCCCGGCGCCGGGTCGCCTTCTTCGGTCATGTTCAGAAAGCGCGACGAGACGAAGCTGAACAGCCAGCCGACCGCGGCGCCCGTCGCGAGGCCGCCGGCGGCGATGATCACGAAGCTGATCGACGCCTCACGCAGCGAGAACACGCCGGTCAGCGCCGCCGCAATCGCAAACTTCAGCGCGACGAGGCCCGACGCGTCGTTCATCAGCGCCTCGCCTTCGAGGATATGCATCAGCTGCGGCGCGATCCTTCCCTTGCCGGCGATACCGGTGAGCGCGACGGCGTCGGTGGGCGACAGCACGGCGGCAAGCGCGAACGCGACGGGCAGCGGGATCGCCGGCACGAGCGCATGCACGAAGTAGCCGACCGCGAGCACCGTCATGAACACGAGCCCGAGCGCGAGCATCAGGATCGCGCGCCGCTGCATGAAGAACTCGCGCTTCGGGATGCGCCAGCCGTCCGCGAAGAGCAGCGGCGGAATGAACAGCACCATGAAGATGTCCGGATCGAACGTGACGTGCAGGCCGAGCTTCGGCCACGCGAGCAGTGCGCCGATCGCGATCTGCACGAGCGGCAGCGGCGGTTTGGCGGGCAGCACCCGGATCAGGATGCCCGAACTGGCGACCGCGAGCAGCAGGATAAGAACGGTAAAAACGATTTCCATCAGGTTTTTCTGGAGGTGGCGGAGTGGCATCTCCGGCGCGCCGAAGCAGCCGCGAGTGCGGCCGGCGACGTGGCGCGGACAGCGACGCCAGCAGGAACACGAGCCCGCAGTGTAGCCCGGCACTCCCGAATCCTGCCGCGAAACGCACGCCGGACCGGCACGCGGGGCGCCCCTCATTGCACCGTTACGGTGCGTCCGACGCCCCGCCTCGACGCACGCAACTGAAGCCCGGTAGCCAGGCAGGCGCGCGAACTAACGCGATATGTGCGCCAACGTGCGCACGGAGCTTGCTTAAGCGATATCGATGACGCACATTTTGAGCGTGGAGTCCGCCCGGTCGCCCTTCGACAGGATCGTTCCACTCGCGCGTGAGAGGATTGCATGGGCATTGCGCAGCAGGACAGAACGGCCGTCGCGCCGCACGGGTTCGAGGTGAGTTTCGCCTCCGGCCTGCAACGTTATTCGACGCAGCATGGAGAGCTGGAACTCACGAGCGTGTTCCAGCCGGTCTTCAGCCTGTCGCACATGCGTGCGGTCGGCTACGAGGGACTTTTGCGCGCGCACGATTCGCTCGACCGGCCGGTTTCGCCGCTCGACGTATTCGGCCAGGCCGCCCGTCTCGGCGAAGTGCTGCCGGTCGACCGCCTCGCGCAGTCGCTGCATCTGGAGAACTTCAAGGCGCTCGGTGCGGAAAAGGAGTGGCTGTTCCTGAACGTGCATCCGGGTGCGCTCACCGATCCGTATCACGCGGCCGCGCTGCTCGCCAACCTGCGGCGGCTCGATCTGCCGCCGCGCCGCATCGTGCTCGAAGTGCTCGAACAGCGCGCGGACGATCTCGAACGTCTCGCCGAAGCGGTGCGGCAGTTCCGCGAGCGCGGCTTCCTGATCGCACTCGACGATTTCGGCGCGGGGCATTCGAACGTCGAACGCATCTGGCAACTGAATCCCGACATCGTGAAACTCGACCGCTCGCTGCTCGCGCCGGGGGCGATCCGGCCGCAGGGATCGTCGATCCTGCCGGGGTTGGTGGCGCTGCTGCATGAGGCGGGCAAGCTGGTGCTGATCGAAGGAGTCGAGACCGAAAGCGAGGCGCACATGGCGCTCGCGTGCGACGCCGACCTGGTGCAGGGATTTTTCTTTGGCAGACCGGGCGCCGCGACCGTCGATGCTTCGGCGAGCGCGGCGTTGATCAGCGAGTTGATCGAGCGCAACCGGCATCTGACCGGGACGCGGGAAAAACGCGATGCGTCGCGTCTCGCACCGTACATCCGCGCGTTCGAACGGGCGGCCGAGCGGCTGTCCGCCGGCGAACCGCTCGACGAGGTGTGCTGGAATTTCCTGTCGCTCGATCATGCGGCCCGCTGCTTCCTGCTCGACGAAAACGGCCGGCAGTCGGAGCGCAACGTCGTGCTGCGCGCGGACCGGGCCGTGCAGATGTCGCGCTTTTTGCCGCTCTCGGATGCGAAGGGCGCGAGCTGGCTGCGCCGGCCGTACTTCCGCTCCGCGATACGCGAGCCGCAGCGCGTGCAGGTCACGCGGCCCTATCTGTCGATCAATGAAGCGACGATGTGCGTGACGCTGTCGATTGCCACACGCGTCGGCGACAGATTGTGCGTGCTGTGCGCGGACATCGACTGGCAAGGTGAAATGGCGGAATCTCCGAGTCTGTCGCAGGTGTGATGGCATCGGAAAACATTGGAAAAAACCTGCGCGCGATGTTGCTTTGTAAAGGTTTGTTGTCCCAAATTTAAGACCACTCTGATTCTCTCCGACAAGGGCGGCAAACAATTGATTTGCTTTCTGATGGCTTACATACTCGGCGCCTTTCATGGTGATCGGGGTTCAGAAAGGTGTATCAACGCAATGTCGCTGTCGTGTTGTCGGGCGATCGCCGGGCGCCCCTCTTCGGACCGCGACGGCGCGTACTGGCGGCCGCCTGTGTCGCCGGGCTTTCTCTGGCGCACGCCGCTCATGCAGCGGTGGAAGTGGCCGCTCCGGCCGACATCCAGCGCAGGCAGAACCAGCAGGCCGAATCGATTCGCGACCAGGCCAACCGCCGGCCAGACGTCTTCACCGATAATCAGGCGTACACCGCTCAGGATGACGAAATGCCGCAAGACGCGACGTGTTTCGACATCGTCCGTGTGCATGCGTCGTCGCCTGAGTTTCCATGGCTCGAGCAGTGGCTCAGCCAGGCGCAGGGGCGATGCATCGGCAGGAACGGCCTGCTCTGGCTGCAGCGGCACGCCAACGATGCACTGATCCAGCGGGGCTATATCACGTCGCGCGTGCTGCTTGCCGGGCAGACGCTGTCGAGCGGCGAGCTGACGTTCGATATCGTGGCCGGCCGTCTCGCGGCGATCGAAGTCGCGGACGAAGGCGAGCGCGACGCGCCGGCTCCGCACCGGCTTGCACGTGCCATGGCGATGAGCGCCGGCGACGTTCTGAACCAGCGCGACGTCGATCAGGGCCTCGAGAACCTGCGCCGTCTCGCAGGTCAGAGCGACGCGACGATCGACATCGTCCCCGGCGATGCCTTCGCCCAGTCGATCATTCGCATCCATCCGGGCACGGGCCGGCGCGTTCAGGTCGGCCTCGGCGCCGATAACCTGGGGCTCGATGCGACCGGAAAATATCAGCTCGCGAGCACGCTGAGCATCGAATCCCCCCTGGGTCTTGCGGATCAGCTGCAAGTCTGGGCCGGCGCGAATGCCGGCTACGGCCCCGGCAAGGGGAACCTGTCCTGGGGTGGCAACTGGAACGTGCCCCTCGGCTATGGCTCGCTTTTCGTGGGCGCCACGCGTGCGCGCTATCAGCAAACGCTGTCGCTCGCGAGCATGCCCTTCGTCTATCGGGGTACCAGTTCCGAAGTGACGGCCGGCGCGAGCCGCGTCGTGTTTCGCAATTCGACGGCCCGCACCCAGGTGAGCGCGCGCGTCTACCGGCGTATCTACCGCAACTATCTGGCCGACGCGGAACTTGCCGTCCAGCATCAGGACGTGACCGGGTTCGAACTGAGCGCCATGCATCGCCAGTACTTCGGCACGGCCGGCGTAATGGGCACGGTGAGCTGGCGCCAGAACCTCGCGGGGCTCTCGGCGGTGCCGGGCATGGCGCCCGGTGTCGGTGTGGCGCCGGCGCTGCAGGCGCTGACCGGCACGCTGATCGCGTACGTGCCGCTGACGCTCGCCGGCCACAAGACCGCGTATCAGATGACCTGGACCGGCCAGTACGGCCGCACCCGGATGACCGCCAACGACTTCTTCTCGATCGGCACGCGCGCGACCGTGCGCGGCTTCGACGGCCAGGCGACGCTCGCCGCCGAAAGCGGCTTTGCCGTGCAGAACGAGTTGCAACTGCCTGTGCACGGCCAGACGGCCTTCGCAGGCGTCGACTTCGGCAAGGTGAGCGGCCCGGCTGCGCAGAATCTGAGCGGCACGTCGCTCGCCGGCGCGGTGATCGGCGTGCGCGGCCAGATCGATCGCCTTGGGCCGGCCACGTTGTCCTACGAGCTCAGCCTGGGCATGCCCCTAAGCAGGCCCGCCACTTTTTCGACGCACAAGCCGGTGCTGCTTGCGCAGTTGAACGGGCAGTTTTAACTGACGCGAGCCGTATCGGCGTGTCGGATTCCCCGAGGCAATCGCCTCCCTCCTCCTTAAGAGAGACACAATGTCAAAAATCACTCAAAAAGCTGTCCGGATCCGCCCACTTACCCTGCTCGTCGCCGCCGGGCTGCTCGTGCCGGTTTCGTCGATCTGGGCGCAGGTCGTTGTCGACGCGGGCGCGGCGGCCGCACGCCCGACGCTCTCGGGCGGCGTGAACGGTCCGCAGATCGTCAATATCGCGAAGCCGACTGCGGGCGGCGTATCGGTGAACAACTTCACGTCGTACAACGTCGCTGCAAACGGCCTCGTGCTGAACAATGCGACGGCGGCGGCGAACAGCACGCTCGCCGGACGCCTCGCGGCCAACGACCAGCTCGGCGGCAACGCGGCCAGGGTGATCCTGAACCAGGTCACGTCGGGCAACGCTTCGCAACTGCTTGGCACCACTGAGATCGCGGGCAACAAGGCCAATCTGATAGTCGCGAATCCGAACGGCATCACGTGCAACGGCTGCGGCTTCGTGAACGCGCCGCGCGTGACGCTGACGACGGGCGCCGTCAATCTCGACAAGAACGGCAACGTTGCGAACATCGACGTGAGCAAGGGCGATATTTCGGTCGGCGCTGACGGCCTCGCTGCGTCGGGTAGCCAGATCGATCTGATCGCGCGCGCCATGCGCATCAATGGCGCGGTGAAGGTGGGCTCGAAACTGAGCGCGATCGCAGGCGCCAACACGGTCGACTACGCGAGCGGCAAGGAAACCGCCAAAGCCGCGACGGGCAGTGCGCCGCAAGTGGCGATCGACGTCGGTGCGCT
>CALFSF010000208.1 GCA_937917025.1 uncultured Paraburkholderia sp. | reverse complement strand
CTATGCTCTGGATGAGGTCTTCCTGTTTGATGACGGTCATGGCTAGCTCAGTGGGGACAAGGGGCGCTTTTATCGTCGCGGTTCGCACGGACTGGTGCGAATCGCGATCACTCCTGCTGCGCCTTTAATGGGGAAACCGGTTGCTGGGGATGCGGCTCGTGAAAGTGCTGCGGATGCGTGTGCGTCGTGAGACGGTCGACGAATGCCATCACGAGCGCGGACACGAGGAACGCGACGTGGATGATCACCTGCCACATGATCGTATGCGTCGTGTGCTGGTCGGGGCTGATGAACGTCTTTAGCAGATGGATCGACGAGATGCTGATGAGCGCCATCGAAAGTTTTACCTTCAGCACGCCCGCATTGACGTGATCGAGCCATTCCGGTTCATCCGGATGGCCTTCGACACCCAGCCGCGACACGAACGTTTCATACCCGCCGACGATCACCATGATCAGCAGGTTCGAGATCATCACGACGTCGATGAGGCCGAGCACGACGAGCATGATGCTGGTTTCGTCGAGCGACATCGACGCGCTCACGAGATGCCACACTTCCTTCAGGAACAGCACGACGTAGACGGCCTGCGCGACGATCAGCCCGAGATAGAGCGGCACCTGCAGCCAGCGGCTCATGAAAATGACGGCGGGCAGCGGCCGCATGCGGCGGCGTGGCGGTTGGGCGGTATCGTGGCGCGGTGCGGACATGGGCGATGGCAGTGGCCAGGCAGAGGGTTGTATCGGACAGCGGGAACACGGGCCGACCGGCGCGCGGTAACGCGTGCATTACGCGTGCATTACGCGTGCAACGACGCATCCGCGAACAATCACTCGCCGTCCCGTGCGGCCGTGTCAGGCGCGCTATTGTACAGCGTCCTCCCGGTTTACCCGGACAAGGCGGGCCGTCACGACGCGAGGGGCGGCACGCGCTTGACCTTCAGGCTCGCGAGCGCGATGCCCGCCACGACGCACGCGAGCGCGAAGCCGTGCGCGAGCGTCGGCCGCTCGCCGAGAAACACGATGCCCCAGCCCGCGGCCGCCACGGGCAGCACGGCGCTGAACACACCGGCAAGCGAGCCGGGCACGTGGCGGATGCCTTTCATCCACAACCAGAACGAGAAGATGCTGGCGGAAAGCCCGTACCAGAGCACGAGCCACCAGACACCGGCCGGCACGCCCGCGTAATCGAAATGCACGAGCGCGCCGACGCCGAACGGCAGCATCAGCAAGAGGCCGAACAGATGCGTGTACGCGCAGATGTCGATGGGCGCGAGCGTCTGTGTGAGGCGGCGCGAGAGGATCACGTAGAGCGACTCGCAGCAGACCGCGCCGAGCACCATCAGGTTGCCGGCGAACGAGCCTTCGGCGGCCGCGTTCGCGGCCCCACCCGCATGCGCCAGATTGATCACCACGACGCCGACGATCGCGAGCGCGATCGAGGCGAGCGCGCGGCCATCGGGACGCTCTTTCAGAAAGAGCCACGAAAAGAGCGCGACGACAGCGGGAATCGTGCTCGTGATGACGCCGGCCGCGACGGCGCTCGTGCGATGCACGCCGTTCAACATCAGGAGCGTGAAGCCAAACGTGCCGAAGAGCGCCTGCAAAAACAGGTTGAGCCATTCGCCGGGTTTCACGCGGCGCAGCTTCGATACGCGCAGAAGCGGCCACAACACGGCCATCGCGATGACGAAGCGCAACAGCGCGAAAAGTGGAACGGGCACGAACGCGACGATCGATTTGCCGATGCCGACGTTGCTGCCGACAAGCAGCATCGAAAGAATGAGAAGCAGGGAATAGCGGTTCAAGCTGGAATCCGGAAAGCGGGGGTATGACGGGCGGCGCGGGCAATCATGACCGGTGCGTGCAAGGCAATCGCAAGCAGACAGGTCTGCGCCGGTTCTCGCCGGAGCGTAGTTTAACGGACCGGCTGGCCGGACGCATGCGCGGGTGCACGTCGCCGTGTCGCCCGTCGACGCGGGTACACCAGGTTCAACCCTGGTGCGTCGACAGGCCCGATTGCCTCGCCTGTTCAGCAAACGCATGCCAACATGGGGCCGCTTCAGTTAACATTGAAAATCACCGCGCCGGTCGTTGCGTCAACGTAAGTGCCGGGTAAGTTGCGGCCTTTATCGTGACAGGCAATTCAGACAGGCATGCAAGCGGCCGGTCATGAATCGCGGCACAACGGCATGATGCAGTGCGGCATAGGTGAAGAACATGCCGCACAGGCAGGAGACAACGCGGCACGCGCGTGCACTTCGGGCGCGCTCGCACGGATTTTCGGATTTCATCTTCACGAAGGGGTAGTCGATGTCTGCGATTGAATCGGTTCTTCAGGAACACCGCGTCTTCCCGCCATCCGCCGACATGTCGGCGCAGGCTTGCATTTCCGGCATGGACGCGTACCGTGCGCTCGCCGCCGAAGCGGAGCGCGATTACGAAGGCTTCTGGGCGCGTCTCGCACGCGAAACGCTCAGCTGGAAAAAGCCCTTCACGAAGGTGCTCGATGAATCGAAGGCGCCGTTCTACACATGGTTCGAGGATGGCGAGCTGAACGCGTCGTACAACAGCATCGACCGTCACGTCGAAGCCGGCAACGGCGGGCGCGTCGCGGTGATCTTCGAGGCCGACGACGGCACCGTCACCAACGTCACGTATCAGGACCTGCTGCAACGCGTGTCGCGCTTTGCCAACGCGCTGAAAAAGCGCGGCGTGAAGAAGGGCGACCGCGTCGTGATCTACATGCCGATGTCGGTCGAGGGCATCGTCGCGATGCAGGCCTGCGCGCGCATCGGCGCCACGCATTCCGTCGTGTTCGGCGGGTTTTCGTCGAAGTCGCTGAACGAGCGGCTCGTCGACGTGGGCGCGGTGGCGCTCATCACGTCCGACGAACAGATGCGCGGCGGCAAGGCATTGCCGCTCAAGAACATCGCCGACGAAGCGCTCGCGATGGGCGGCTGCGAAGCGGTGAAGAGCGTGATCGTCTACCGGCGTACCGGCGGCAAGGTCGCGTGGACCGAAGGGCGCGACCTGTGGATGCACGAACTCACGCAGGCCGAACCGGACCAGTGCGCGCCGGAATGGGTGAGCGCGGAACATCCGCTCTTCATTCTCTATACTTCCGGCTCGACCGGCAAACCGAAGGGCGTGCAGCACAGCACCGGCGGCTATCTGCTGTGGGTTGCGCAGACCATGAAGTGGACGTTCGACTGGAAGC
>CALFSF010000207.1 GCA_937917025.1 uncultured Paraburkholderia sp. | reverse complement strand
CTAATAGACCGACATGAATGCAAGGAAAGGCCAAAGCAAGAGCCCAACATCGGTAATAAAAAGCGAGAACGCAGCCCCGCACAGGGGCAACGCTAATAGACCGACATGAACACAAGGAAAGGCCAAAGAAAAACCAAACCCCTAGCCGCCAGGCGCCTTATAAGCGACACAATCCACTTCCACCCGGCAATCGATCACCATGCTGGACACAACACAGGCCCGCGCAGGCGGATTCTCTCCAAAGTACTCCTTGAACACCTTATTGAAAGAAGCAAAATCGCGCGGATCATCGAGCCACACCCCGCACCGCACGACGTGCTCAGCCCCATATCCAGCTTCCTTCAGAATGGCAAAAACGTTCTGAATCGCCTTGTGCGATTGCTCGACGATGCCACCGTTGATCACCTCGCCGTTCTCCATCGGCGTCTGCCCGGAAACAAACAGCCAGCCGTCCGCTTCGACCGCGCGAGCAAAAGGCATATGCTGCCCGCCAGTACCCTTTCCACCTTCCACGCCATAACGCTTCATCACATCACTCCTCAATCAAAACCGGTGAAGCCAGACAAACCAGCCACACCATAAAAATTAACAAACAAAAAACCAGAATCAGAACCCGCCTCCCGCATCACCCTTCGATGCCGCGCCGCGCGCAACAAAATGCCCTGCCCGCTCGCCAGTCGGCTGCCCATCGCGATACGACAACACGCCGTTCACCCACACCGCGTCGATACCGTCGGCGGCCTGCTGCGGCTTCTCGAACGTCGCCGCATCACGCACCCGCGCCGGATCGAACAGCACGAGATCCGCGTGATAGCCCACATGCACCTCACCCCGCTGCACCAGACCAAACCGCCGTGCCGACAGGCTGGTCATCTTGCGCACCGCCTCTTCCAGCGCAATCAAACCCGTATCGCGCGCATAGTGCCCCAACACCCGCGGAAACGCGCCCCACAACCGCGGATGCGGCAACGGATCGTTCGGCAATCCGTCCGAGCCGACCATCGTCGCCGGATGCGACAGGATGCGCCGCACGTCGTCCTCCGACATGTTGTGATACACAGCACCCGCCGGCTGCAGCCGCTTGCCCGCCTCCTGCTGCGTCACGCCCCATTCAGCCGCAATGTCCTTCACGAGCTTGCCCGCCATCTCGGGATGCGGCTCCGACCACGTGATCGTGATGTCGATGTCGCCCGTCACCTGCTTCAGATCGAGCGTCGACGAACTGCGGTTGTACGGATAACAGTCGCAGCCAACCGGCTGCAAACGACGTGCCCCCTCCAGCGAATCGAGCACCTCGGCACTGCGCCCCCAGTTCGACGGCCCCGCGCACTTCAGATGCGAAATGATCACCGGCACGCGCGCATGACGGCCGACCCTGTACGCCTCGTCCATCGCATCGAGAATCGCGTCGAACTCGGTGCGCATGTGCGTCGTGTACAACGCGCCCGCCGCGGCGAGCGGCTCGGCCAGCGCCATCACTTCTTCGGTCGGCGCGGAAAACGCCGAGCCGTACGCAAGGCCGCTGCTCAAACCCAGCGCGCCGTTCGCGAGCGCCTCTTCGAGCTGCGCAACCATGCCTTCGATTTCCCGTGCCGTCGCCGCGCGGTCCAGCCGGTCCATCTGGTTGTTGCGCAGCGCCGTATGACCAATCAGCGCGCCCACGTTGACCGCCGGCCGCGCCGCGTTGACCGCCTCGATGTACGCGGCGAACGTCGGATATCTGAATGCGTCGCGCTCGCCAAGCAGGTTCATCGGATCAGGCGGATCGCCCTTCAACGCCACCGGCGAAGCACTGATCCCGCAGTTCCCGACGATCACCGTCGTCACCCCCTGCGTGATCTTCGGCAACATCTGCGGCGAACGGATCACGTGCGTGTCGTCGTGCGTGTGAACGTCGATGAAGCCCGGCGCCAGCGCGCGGCCGTTCGCCTCGACGACGTCTTCGGCGAGCCAGTTCGACAGGTTGCCGATTGCGGCGATCCTGCCGTCGCGCACCGCGACGTCACGCTCGACCGGCGGCGCGCCCGTGCCGTCATAAAGCTGCGCGCCGACAATCAGCGTATCGGCGGCTTCGGGATGCGAATGCATGGATCAATCTCCTAGCGGTTGTCGTTCGCCGCCGCCGCGATGGGCGTCGAGCGCGTGTTTCATGCGACGCAGCAACTCGCGACTCTCGTCGCCGAGGCTCACCGCAAGCTCCGTGACGAGCACGTCCAGCGCCATCATCATCGCGTAACGTGACGACGACGGCTTGTAGATGAAGTCTGTCTCGAACGCGACGATCGGAATCACCCAGTCGGCCAGCTTCGCGAGCGGCGACGCGGGCGCGGTCAGCGCGATCACCGTCGCGCCGTAATCGCGCGCGATCCGGCAGTTTTCGACCATCTCCGGCACGCGTCCGCTAGCCGACAGCGCAACCACGACGCAATCGCGCGACACGGTGCTCGCCACCATGCGCTGCAGCAAGCCATCCTGATACGTCGCGACCGGGCGGCCCAGCCGCACCAGCCGGAACCGCATCTCGTCGGCGAGCGCGGTCGAGCCGCCGCCCATGCCGAACACGTAGATCATCCGCGCGCCGCGCAGCACAGTCGCGGCGTCGGCAAGCGGCGCCTCGCGCAACAACGGGTAGTTGTGAGCAAGCGTGGTCTGGAGTTCGTCGAAAATGCGCGTGGCAAGCGGCCCGGGCGCATCCGCCGCCGCATTCGCCTGCAGAAACCGCTGCCCGACGGCGGCGGCCTGCGCGAGCCGCAGCTTCAGTTCGCGCACGTCCCGGCAACCCACGGCCTTTGCAAAACGGGTCACCGTCGCGATACTGACGCCCGCCTGCTGCGCGAGCGCACCGATGCTCGCGCGCGACGCGCCCGTCAGGTCGTCGAGAATCAGCGCGGCGACCTTGCGCTCGGCCTGGCGCAGTTCGGGCGCGCACCCGGCGATGCGGGCGACAATGTCGAAAGTAAGCGGCTCGGCGGTCGAATTCATGGAAAACGGTGGGAACGCGGCGCGGCAAGGGGTATCGTTCGACATGGCACGTCTGTCGCACGAAACCAGCATGGTACTAAATAACATTTCTTCAGCCATGCTACTTTCGTTAAGATATTGCTGTCAACTTTGCATCAATTTAACTGGTCGATGGAGCAGGAGTACATGAAAGTTACAAACTATCAGGGCGCGACAATTGATCCTTATAGCAAGGGCTTGGGCATGGTTCCGGGCGCCAGCATCCAGCTGACTGACGCCGCGCGCCTTGAGTGGAATCTGCTGGATGAGGACGTCAGCCTGCCGGCGGCCGTGCTCTACGCGGACCGCATCGAGCACAACCTGAAGTGGATGCAGGCGTTCGTCGCGGAATATGGCGTGAAGCTCGCGCCGCACGGCAAGACGACGATGGCGCCGCAACTCTTCCGTCGCCAGCTGGAAACGGGTGCCTGGGGCATCACGCTCGCCACCGCGCATCAGGTGCGCGCGGCGTATCACGGCGGCGTGCAGCGCGTGCTGATGGCGAACCAGCTGGTCGGCCGCCGCAACATGATGATGATCGCGGAGCTGCTGAGCGATCCGGAATTCGAATTCTTCTGCATCGTCGATTCGGCGGAAGGCGTCGAGCAGCTCGGCAAGTTCTTCGGTTCGGTGCGCAAGCAACTGAACGTGCTGCTCGAGCTGGGCGTGCCGGGCGGGCGCACCGGCGTGCGCAGTCCCGGCCAGCGCAACGCGGTACTCGAAGCGATCGCGCGCTATCCGGATTCGCTGAAGCTCGCGGGCGTCGAACTGTATGAAGGCGTGTTGCAGGACGAAGGCCAGGTGCGCGAATTCCTGCGCAGTGCGGTCGAGATCACGCAGACGCTCTCGGGCGAAGGCCGCTTCGCGCGCGCGCCGGCCATCCTGTCGGGCGCGGGTTCGGCGTGGTACGACGTGGTGGCGGAAGAATTCGCTAAAGCGTCCGCCGAAGGGCAGATCGAAATCGTGCTGCGTCCGGGCTGCTATCTGACGCACGACGTCGGCATCTACAAGAAGGCGCAGAACGATATCTTCGCGCGCAATCCGGTCGCGAAGAAAATGGGCGAAGGCCTGTTGCCGGCGCTGCAACTGTGGGCGTACGTGCAGTCGATCCCGGAACCGGATCGCGCGATCATCGGTCTCGGCAAGCGCGATTCCGCGTTCGATGCCGGCATGCCGGAACCCGCGAAGCACTATCGTCCGGGCACCAAGGCGCCGCGCACGATCGCGAAAGATGAAAAGTGGGAAATCTTCGGGCTGATGGACCAGCACGCGTATCTGCGCATTCCGATGAACGCGGACATCAAGGTCGGCGACATGATCGCGTTCGATATCTCGCACCCGTGCCTGACGTTCGACAAGTGGCGCCAGTTGCTGGTCGTCGACCCGTCGTATCGCGTGACCGAAGTCATCGAGACGTTTTTCTGAGTCTCGCGTTGCGCGCGCCTTACGCGGGCTCTGCGGGCAACGTCACGGCCACTTCGCCGATGCGCGCTTCCAGCATCGACAGCGCGCCCGACAGCGCGGCGAGCGCGTCGTCCGGCAGCGTCGCGATCGTCTCGCGAAGAAACGTATTGCGTCGCGGCATGCTGGCTTCGATCGCGACGCGCCCCACGGGCGTCAGTTTCACGTTCGTCACGCGGTTATCGCGCGCGTCCATGCTGCGCGCGATCCAGCCCATGCCTTCGAGCGTCTTGAGCTGCCGCGTCAGCGCGCCCGGATCGACCTGCAGGTGCTCGACCAGCCGCTTCTGCGAAGACTCGCCCGCCTGACTGTAGAGCGCGAGCAGAATGCGCCAGCGCGGCATCGGATGGCCGACGTGCGCCTCGAACGCCGACATGAACGTCCGGTACGTGCGCCCGAACTGCTGGATGATGGCGATGCGATCCTGTTCTTCCATGATTTATCGATAGAGCGGCGCTTGAATCGTCAGTCGACGTGAATCACCGGCTCGACATGACGGACAAGCTTGATGGGCGGCACGCGGCGACTCTGCCACACCGATACGACGGCGATCGCCGCGGCCACGGCAAGGCCGATGTGGATCGCCGAAACGAGCGATTCGCGCGCCGCTTCGAGCAGCAGCGCGCCGTTGTGACCGGCATGGGCCAGCTGGCTTAGCAGCGTCGCCTGCGCTTCGTGATTGATCAGGATCTGCGGGTCGCCGAGATCGTCGAACCATTGTGTCGCGTGATCGTTTTCCAGCGCGGTGCGCACGCCGCTCGCGTACATGTGGCTCACGAACGTGCCGGTCAGCGCCGTCCCGAGCATGCCGCCGATCATCCGCAGCGATTGCAGCAGCGCCGTCGCGATACCGAGATGTTCGCGGCCGGCCGTCTGCTGCGCGAAGATCGTCAGGTTCGGCATCACGAAACCGAGACCCATGCCGCCGAGAATCATGAACGTCATCAGGATCGAACGCGGCATGCCGCGCGTCGCGACCACCACGCCCAGGCACGCGATCGCCAGCAGCGTGAAGCCCGCGTAGAGCATCAGATTCGGATTGCGCATCCGCGACACGAACCGGCCGTTCGCAATGCTGCCGATCGTGATGAACACGACGAGCGGCGTAATGACGAGCCCCGCTTCCTTCGGCGACAGCCCGAAGCCGCCCTGAAACAGCAGCGGCGCATAGAACAGCAGCGAAAACATCGTGAAGCCGCCCAGCACGGAAAGCGTGAACAGCGCGGAGAGGCTGCGGTTGCGGAACATGTCGAGCGGAAGAATCGGCTGCGCGAAGTGTTTCTCCCACTTCCACAAGCCCCATCCGGATACGAGGCTGACGGCCAGCAGGAGCGGCGCGACGCCGCTGATACCGTGCTTCGGCAACAGCTCGACGAACAGTTGCAGGCTGCCGAGCGCCACGGCGATCAGCAATGCGCCGGGCCAGTCGAGCCGCATTTTCGCCTCATGCTCGATGTGGCGCAGATGGGGCAGGAAGCGCCACACGAAAAACAGCGACACGAGACCGACCGGCAGATTGACGTAGAACACCGAGCGCCAGCCGTAATACTGCGTGAGGAAGCCGCCCAGCGACGGCCCGACGGCGTTCGCAATGCCGAACGCCGAACTCATCAGCACCTGCCAGCGCAGCCGCACGACGGAATCGGGGAAGAGATCGGCAATGCACGCGAACGCGGTGCCGACCAGCATGCCGCCGCCGATGCCCTGCAATCCGCGCGCGATGACGAGGAACAGCATGGAATTCGCCATGCCGCACAGCACGGAAGCGCCGGTGAATACGATGATCGAGGCGATCACGAACGGTTTGCGCCCGTAATAGTCGCCGAGACGCCCGAAGATCGGCACGGTGATCACGGACGTGAGCAGATACGACGTCGCGACCCACGCGTACAGCTCAAACCCCTTGAGTTCCGCGACGATGGTGGGCAGCGCGGTGCCGACGACGGTCTGGTCGAGCGCGACCAGCATGGTGACGAACGAGACGCCGAGCATCGCCATCAGCGATTCCCGGAACGGCAGGACTTGCCCGCTCGAGTGATGTGCAGCGGTATGGACAGCCATTTTTTTGATTGCGCAACTGTTGACAGATCAACGAATATTGAATCATAGCATGGCAACGGGTTCTAAACTGGCTGAACGGGCGGCTTCGTCGCCTCGGAATGCCTCACACAGGAAGACTCATGGAATCCTTTCCCCGCGCCGCACAGGAGCTGTCCGCCGAGGATCTGAAAGCGCTGCGCCGCGCGAAACACGAACTCGAAAGCCCGGCGCTTGCGATGAAGCTGGCGAGCATCGTCGGTGCGCCGCTGGAGAAGCTGATCGCGCGCCTGCCGGGCGTCGCCAACGAAAAGGTGGCGGACGCGACGCAGGCCGCGTTGCGCAAATGCCTGCAGATCGCGTTGAAAACGCTGGGCCGCCCGGTGGGCGCCGGTCCCTTCGCCGCGCCCGACAAACCGAGCAATCTGCTGCACAAATTCGCCGTGGCGACGACCGGCGCGGCGGGCGGCGCGTTCGGCCTCTTCGCGCTGCCGGTCGAGTTGCCGGTCACGACCACGCTGATGTTCCGCTCGATCTGCGACGTCGCGCGCAGCGAAGGCGAGGATCTGTCGGATATCGACACGCAGTTGCAATGCCTGACAGTGCTCGGCATGGGCGGCACGTCGAAAGCCGACGATGATGCCGACCTCGGCTATTTCATCGTGCGCGGCGCGCTCGCGCAGTCGGTATCGAAGGCGAGCTCGGAAATCGCCGCGAAAGGGATGACCTCGCACGGCTCGGCGGCGTTGCTGCGGCTTCTCAACACGATCGCTTCGCGGTTTTCAGTGCAGGTCAGCGAACAGATCGCGGCGAAGTCGATTCCAGCGATCGGCGCGGTGCTGGGCGCGATGGTCAACACGGTTTTCATCGACCACTTCCAGCAGGTCGCGCACGGCCATTTCACCGTGCGCCGGCTGGAGCGCCAGTATGGACAGGCGCTCGTCGAGGCAACGTATCAGACGATCGACGTCTCGCTCGACGGCTGAGCCGCACGCACCGACGTCACCCGGTCGACGAACGCGGCCGCCTTGTCGAGCGCCGCGCCGGCTTCCGGGATGAACGGCGCGAAGATCTGCCAGACGTGCGGCATCTTCGGCCAGATTTCGCATTCGACCTGAACGCCGGCTTCGCGCGCCCGGGTGGCGACGCGCCGCGTGTCGTCGAGCAGCACTTCGGTGTCGCCCGCCTGCATGAAGAGCGGCGGCAACCCGCGAAGATCCGCGTATAACGGCGACGCGTGAGGATGGGTCGCCGCTGCATCGCCGAGATAAACCTGGGCCGCGCGTGCGATGGCCGGGCCGCTGAACATCGGGTCGCGGCCATCGTTGCTGCGGATCGTGTCGCCAGTGGCGGCGAGATCGGTCCATGGCGAGAACAGCACGCCGCCGGCCGGCATCGGATCGCCGGCATCGCGCAGCGCGACGAGTGTCGCGAGCGCAAGACCACCGCCCGCGGAATCGCCGGCGATCACGATCGATCCAGGCGGCGTTCCATCGGCCAGCAACTGGCGCCACGCGGCGACGGCGTCGTCGAGCGCGGCGGGAAAGCGATGCTCGGGCGCGAGACGATAGTCGAGCGAAAACGTCCGCGCACTGGCACGCTTCGCCAGTTCGAAAACGAGCGAACGATGCGATTTCGGCGAACAGAAGTAATATCCGCCGCCGTGAAGGTACAGGATCGTGCGCCGCGGTACGGCCGCCTTCGCGGCCGGTTCGAGCCATTCGCCCTGTAGAGGCGCGTCGCCCGGCCGATACTGCTCGCGCAACGTCCAGCCGCGCGGCACGCGCGGCGCCCATATACGTTTAGCGGTGAGCGCACGGGCGTACTCGACGTCGATCACCGGTTGCAGGGTCCGCGGACGGAACTGCCTGCGCAGAAACCAGCATGCGAGCGCGCTTTGCCAGCTCATCGGGTCGATCTCATCGAAGGGTGAGCCGTCATGATACGTGCGATCACGGGCGCACGGCGTGAGTGCCCCTCGCCAGTTCCAAAGGCCGCCCGCAGCGCGGCCGCCAGCCACGCTGCGCGTGAACGGCTAGTTCGCCGGCAAGACCTGTCCGCGGATTTCACCGCTCGGATTCTGCGCCGTGTGGATGTTGAAATACCACTGGCCGCTCATCAGATCCGTCACCTGCTGCTCGGTCAACGTCGCCGATCCCTTGATTGGACTGGCGAGCGCGCCCTTCTCGATCGGCACCTGCACCTTCGCGTTCTGCCCGACCGGCGCGGGACCGTGGAAATGCGCCATCGTCGCCGGGCCGGAAAGGTCGCCGTAAGTGATGGTCCATTGCAGGGTTTTCGTCGACGTATCGAATGTCGCGTTCAGGTCGCCGTGGCCATGGCTCACACGCGGCGGTATTTCGCTGGATGGTTGCAGATCGGCCTTCAGCGCGACGGTATCCGCGAACGCCACCCCCGACGCCAGGGCCCACAACACGACAGCCAGATTCAGCTTGCGAAACGTGTTCATCTCGTTCTCCTGGTCTTGTGTAACGCCGGCCGTAAAGAATAGCTCGCACGGGGCGCATCACATACTAGTGCAAATCGGTCAGGATCGTTTGTGGTCACGTGTCCACAGGCTGCGCGCGAAAAAAAAGCACCGCGATGAACGGTGCTTTTCTCACTCCCTGTGTGGCTTGCCAGCTTCCAGGATGCAACCTGGAAGCTGGCTGGAAGCGGCTTAGAAGCGGTGACGCAGACCCGTCGTGACCACGACCTGGTTACGCGAGCTCGACGGTGCGTTCGTACCGAAGACCTGCGTCGGGATCAATGCGCCGTTGCCACCCGCCGACATCACGCCTTCTGCATAGATGTCCGTGCGCCTCGACAACGCGTAATCTGCCTGCAGACCGAACTGATTCCAGTGGCTGGACGTGTTCGCTGCGTTGAGCGTCGACTCCACGGCCTGCGTGTACGTGTAGGCCGCGCCCACTGCCAGTGCCGGCGTCAGGTTGTAGCGCGCGTTGACTTCGTAGTTGTTGAAGCGGATCGAACCATCGCCGTATGCGAACTGGTAACGGCTTTGCGTGTACACCAGGCCGACGGTCGCGGGACCAAACTCGTAGCTGCCGCCGACGCCCCACGTGCGTTGCGTCTCGCTAACCGCGGCGTTGCCCGCGAACGGACCGTCCTGCACGGCGCCGCTGGTGTTCAGATTCGAGCCTTGCGTCTGCAGGTAGGCCGCGCCCAGCTTCAGGCCGCCTGCCTGGTAGCCGGCACCGACGCTGTACGCGCGGTTCTCCGCGAAGCCGTCAGCCTGGTTCGAGAACGCGTACAGGCCGCTAAACGACAGGCCCGCGTAGTTTGCGCTCTGATACTTGACCGAATTGTTCATCCGGATCGAGTTGTTCGCATTGTCGTTGTCGCCCGGGTGCGCGAAATACGTGCCGCCCCAGCTGCCCGTCGCCGTCAGCGGCCCGAGATAGTCGACCACGGAGTCGTACTGGCGACCCATCGTCAGCGTGCCGTAGTCGCTCGACAGACCGACGAACGCCTGGCGGTTGAACAGCTTGTTGTTCACGTCGTTGTGGCCGTTCATGACGTCGAAGCCGCTTTCGAGTGTAAAGACAGCCTTCATGCCGCCACCGAGGTCTTCCGCGCCGCGCATGCCCCAGCGGCTACCCTGAAGGTTGCCGCCCGTCATGCGGTAGGCGGGGCCGTGCGCGTCCGGATCGGTCACGCTCGTGCGTTCGTTCTGGACGTACGTGAAGCCTGCGTCGATCACACCGTACAGCGTGACGCTGCTCTGCGCGCTGGCGGCGGTGGCGAAAGTTGCGGACACAGCCGCGAGAACCAGAGTTTTTTTAATGTAAAGCCCCTTGATACTGAGTCGACTGACTCGATTGATTGCGTGGCGCAACTTCAGGCCCAAGCCATATCGGTGCATGCGCCAGGCCTGGACCGTTACCGGTTCTATCTGCATGCCAAAGTGTGGGGGCTGGGTTTTATCGAGGCCACTCGCAAGCGCACAAAACATTTTTTGAATTATTCAAAAACTGCGTGACCTCATGTACATCAATCTTGATTACAAAGGCTTTTATCTTTTCTCTATATTTATTTCGTTATGCTTATCTAGATAAAGCGTTGTCGAAGCACCACATGCATTTTTCCAACTAAATCGGGATACGTGATTCCTTGCGAATGTTTCGGAGAATTCCCGTTTCGACTGCGATCGCGCTCACCTAAGATGCCGCTCTTTCACGCGCTACGCGTGCGCTTTCCGGTATAAGAACTGTCGATGAATCTGCTTCAGGCCATGCGCGTCTTTCTCCAGGTCGCGGAGAACAATTCGTTCGGGCGCGCTGCCGCGAGTCTCGGTCTGTCGAACGCCGTGGTGACGCGCTATGTCGCGTTGCTGGAAACGCATCTGGACACGCGGCTCGTCAACCGCACCACGCGCAGCCTTTCGCTGACCGAAGCCGGCCATGAATACGCGGACGGTTGCCGCCAGGTACTCGACCAGATCGAGACGGTGGAGTCGCAGGTCGCGCGCAATGCCGCCGAGCCCTCGGGAACGCTCAAGCTCGTCGCCGTCGCGTCGTTCTCGCTTTTTGGTCTGACGCCGTTGCTGCAGCACTATCACGCGCAGCATCCGAAGGTGAAACTGTCGGTCACGCTGTTGCACCGGCCGGTCGATCTGATCGAAGAAGGTTTCGATGTCGGCATTGTCGTGCCGGGGCAGATCAGCAGCGAAACCATGATCCGCCGTCCGCTTTTCAAGGTGCGTCCGGTCGCCGTCGCGTCCGCGCGATATCTGGAGGCGCGCCCCGCGCCGGAGCAGCCCGCGCAGCTGGTCGCGCATACCTTTCTGGCGCCGTCCGCCGATATTCACAGTTCGACCTGGCGCTTCGCGCATGCGGACGGGCACGTTCAGACGGTAAGCCTTGACCCCGCTTACGCCGTCAACAATTCGGTCATGCTGCGGCAGGCCGCGCTGGCGGGCATGGGCATCACGATTCTTCCCGAGAACCACGTCGCGGCGGATCTCGCGCAAGGCGCGCTGGTGCGCGTGCTGCCCGGCTGGAACATCCTCGATGCCGACAAGGAGTTGTCGCTCGTCTATCCCGGTCGCCGGCACGTGTCGGCCAGGACGCGTTCGTTCGTGGATTTCACGGTGAATTACTTTCGCGCCGGCCTGCCGCCCGCGCACCTTTGCATATATTCCAATAATTAATTGCGCAATCCAGTCTCAATCTTTCGGTACGGAACGCGTACTCTCCGGTTTGCGAGAAGCGACTCCTTCATCGAAGGACGTCTCCAAACCTTTAACGCGGCCATGGCCGCGTTTTTTTTCGTCTGTACCGCGCTGGCCACGTTGCTTTTCTCGCCGTGACACCGTTGCGTCACACATCGTCAGGCGAGCAGTGCCGCCTGCTCTTCGATACCGTCCAGAATCGTCCCGCACTGCGCGACGAGCGCGTGCCCCTCCGCGCGAAGCTGCGTGGATCGCCACTGCCGCATTCCCTGCCGGTACCGCTCCAGCAACTCGAGCAACGGCGGATACTGCAGCACGCCCGCGGCGCCCATCACGCGGTGATGCCACTCCCGCAACGGTTCGATATCCCGTGAATCGGCGGGCTGTGTCTCGTCGATGCCTTCCAGTAGCACGGGCAACGCGCGCAGATCGTCGCGCACCGCGGAGACAAACGCATCGAGCAGCGACTTTACCGTCGACTCGCTTCCCCACAACTGCGTCATGCCGGCAAGGTCGACCGGTACGAACGCGCGCGCCGGCGCTGACGCGGGCGTGGACTGGTCGATCAGGCGTGTGTCATCGGCGTGCGCAATCCGCGAGGTTTCGCCCGGCGCTCGCGTGATATCCGCGCTGAACCAGCGCGCGAGGTAGTCGCGCAAGGTGGCAAGACGCGTGGGTTTGACAAGGCAGTCGTCCATCCCGGCTTCGCGGCAAGCGCGCAAATCCTCCGGCGCGGTGTTCGCGGTGATGCCGAGAATCGGCAGCCGCGTCGCATCGTCCTGCCCGCGTTCACGCGAACGCACGTCCCGCGCCAGTTCGTAGCCCGACAGATTCGGCATGTGACAGTCGGTTATCAGACAGCCGTAGCGCGTGCGCTCAAGTGCGGCAAGGGCTTGCGCGCCGTCATCGACCACATCGCACGCGAAGCCGAGCAACGCGAGCTGGTGGCGGATCAGTTCCTGGTTCACTGGATGATCTTCGGCCACGAGCACGAGCCGTCCGCTCGCCATCGCACGCTCGCGATCGGGCACGGCAACGCCGGTTTCCATCGAGCTGGCCTGTCGCGACGGCACGCTCGCGAGGCCGCTTAGCGCCGCGGCGCACGCCGCCCCCAGTCCGCGCCAGGAGATCGGATTGACACTGAGCCTCACGTTATCGTCGACGATGCGATACCCCGTCGGTTTCGGTTTTTCCGTCAGGCAGACCACGCGCACATGCGACGGAACATCGTTGGGAATGGCGAGGTCTTCAGCGATGAAAAGCAGATCGATGGCAGCGAACAGCGCGGACGCCGGCGTGTCGAGCGCCGCCGGCAACACGCGCTCCAGCGCAAGCCCGAGCGCCTCGCCGAAATGCACCAACGCCTCGGCCACCAGCGTGTCGGCGGTGACGACCACGCCGCGCTTGCCCCGCAACCGGCCCGCGGTATGGCTTTTTCGTTCGACCGGCATCGCGAGCCGCAGTGTCATACGCGTGCCGGTTCCAGGCGTGCTCTGCAGTTCGAGCGTGCCGCCCATCAGATCGACCAGCTTGCGGCAGATCGTCAGCCCGAGTCCCGTGCCGCCGAAGCGCCGCGTCGTCGATGATTCGGCCTGCACGAACGGCTCGAAAAGTCGCGCCTGCGCGTCGGGCGCGATGCCGATGCCCGTATCTTCGACAACGATATCGACGCTCTGCACGCTGTCTGTCTGCTCACGCACTGCGACCCGCACGGCCACTTCGCCGGCCGGTGTGAACTTGATCGCGTTGCCCAGCAGATTGAAGAGAATCTGCCGCAGCCGCACGCTGTCGCCGCGCAAACTCGCGGCCACGCGGGACTCGACATCCACACGCACTTTCAACCCCTTTTCATGCGCGCGCCCGGCAAGCAAGCCGACCGCGTTGTCGACCAGTTCGCGCAGGTCGATCGGCTCCGATTCGATCGTGAGGCGGCCCGCTTCGATCTTCGAATAGTCGAGCAGATCGTCGAGAATCTGCAGCAGCGCGCCCGCCGATTCGTGGATCATGCCGAGCATCTCGCCCTGGTCGGCCCTGAGCGGCGTACGTTCCAGCACTTCGACGAGACCCAGCACGCCGTTCATCGGCGTGCGGATTTCGTGGCTCATCATCGCGAGGAAGTCGTCCTTCGCGCGCGAGGCCGCTTCGGCGACGTCGCGAGCGCGCGCCAGTTCGTCGGCGCGGGCGTGGTCGACGCTCGCGTCGACGCCGTAGCCGCTCCACACGACGCTGTGCGCCGCCTCGCGACGCGGCACCAGTTCCGCGCGCACCCAGCGAAAACCGGGGCCACCGCCGTCGAAGCGAAATTCGACGTGAACCGGTTGCAGCGAGCGCGCCGAGCGCTCGAGCGCCACCATCAGCGCGCGTCGATCTTCGGCACAGACGCGCCTGAAATCGAGGCTGCCCGGCTCGGTCAACGCGCGGCCATCGTGGCCCAGCAGACCTTGCGTGTCGCCGCCGACGTACAGAAAGGAGTACGCGCCGGACGGGTCGCGGCGCAACTGGAACACGACGGCCGGAAGCGAGCGCGTGACGTCGAAGAGGCGCCGCTCGGTTTAGTGCGCGAGCACTTCCACCTGACGGATATCGGTGATATCGACGAGCGTCCCAAGCACGCACGAAGGCGTACCGTCGATGCCCGTGCACAGGCATGTCCAGAACAGGCCGTGTCGGACGTCGCCCGCGCGGCCGGTGAATTCCAGTTCGATCTGCTGCCACACGCCGCTTTCCAGCGTGCGCCGGGTCATGCGGTCGAGGCTCACGCTGTTCGCGGCGCCCCACGCCTCCACATCGAGGCTCGTCCTGCCGATCACCGCCGAACGGGCAAGCCCTGTGGACGACTCATACGCACGGTTGACGGCGATATACCGCCCGTCGAGATCCTTCGCGACGAGCGGGTACGGCACCATCTCCATCATCGTCTGCTGGAAGTTGAGTTGTGTCGCGAGTTCGCGCTCGGTGCGCTTGCGCAGGCGCATTTCCCGTTGCAGCAGTGCATAGGCGCGCAACGTGACGATCAGGATTGCGCCGATCGCGATCAGAAACGGCAGCAGACGCATCGCGCTGACGGACCCGATTCCTCGCGATGGCGCGGGCGCGGCGATCCACCGGTTGCGGATACGATGCCGCTCATCCTGCGACATCGCCGACAGCGCGCGGTCGAGATCGTCACGCAGCGCGAGACGCTGGCGCGGTACGGCGAAGCGCAATTCGCCGGTACGCCCCATGTCGTCGAACGCGACATCGAGATGAGCGAATGCCCCACTGGAGAGTTGCGCGCGAACCGCCGGCGCGAAGCCGAGATACGCATCGGCTTCGCCGCGTTCGACGGCTGCGAGCGCGGCCAGCGTATTGGCGTAGGTGAGAACGCGTGCGCGTGGATAGCGCTCGCCGAGCAAGCCCTCAAGCGCGAAACCCTTTTCGGTCGCGAGACGGGCGCCCCGCAACTGGCTGCGCGTGAAAGACGCGCTGCGTTCCTTGCGCGTCACCACGGATAGCGGCGCACGAAAGTAAGGCGCGGTGAACCACAGGCAACGATCGCGCTCTGGCGTGCGCGCGGCACTCATCAGCACGTCGATCTGCCCTTCGCACGCGGCGTCGAGCAGATGCGGCATGTCGGCGTACGTGCGCGTTTCGAACCTCACGCCCGGGCCGACGAGCGCGCGCAGATAGTCGACGCTCAAACCATTCAGGTTTGCACCGTCGACGCTCTCGAACGGGGCCCAGCCGCCCGCGAGCATGCCGATGGTCAGTCCAGCCGTGGGTACATCCGTCAGTGCGGCCGATGCAAACGCCAGCGTCCCGGCTGCGAGCGCCACATGAGCGGCCGACGCAACCGCGAACACCACGCAAACCAGCACGCAACGCATCGCGCGCCGCACGACGTCCCGTCGCGAAAACGCGAACTGAGTCTTCATTTGGGTTCTGGATATCGGCGCGGTGGCATCACGGGTGTTCGGGTGTCGTGCGCGCGGACGCGGCTGCACGCGCTTTCCGGCCGACGCCCGCGCGCGAATGCAGGAGACCGGCGAGCACGCCACCGGCGATCGGCGCGGCCCAGAAAAGCCAGAGCTGGTCGAGCGCCCAGCCACCGACGAAGAGCGCCGGCCCACTCGAGCGCGCCGGATTGATCGAACCGTTCGTGACCGGCACGGCGATCATATAGATCGCGCATAGACAGGCGCCGTTCGCCAGAGGCGCGACCGGTCGCAATGCACGCCGGGACAGTCGAAGATTCATCCATACGAACGCGAGCGACATCGTCAGTTCGAGTACGAACGCCGACTGCAACTGGAAATCGACGGGTGAATGTTCGGCATAGCCGTTCGCACCGAAGTCGCTGATCGCAAGGTCGAACCCGGGCCGGCCGCTGGCGATGATGTCGAGCAAGGCGGCGCCCGCCGTCGCGCCGAGAATCTGCGCGGCGATATAAGGCAGCAGATGGCCCACGCGAAAGCGTTGCGCGACGGCGAAGCCGATCGTCACGGCAGGATTGAAGTGCGCACCGGACAGCCCACGCGCGGCGTAGCTGGCGGTGGCGAGTGCGAGCCCGAACGCGATCGGCACCGCCAGGCCCGCACCGCCGCCTTGCGAAAGCGCGCTGTTCAGAATCAGACTGCCGCAGCCAACGAACACGATCCAGGCCGTGCCCGCGGCCTCTGCGAGCAGACGACTGCTCAGACTGGACATGCCGTCTCCGTCGGTTCGCCGCCGCCTGCTACAGCCACGCAATCCACTTTGATAAAAATATATTCGATCTGCATAACGAAATATATAAACGCCTGTTTCATTCGGGACGCGCGAGTATGGGGCGCGCCTTCCACGCCACTTATAGGACAATTCCTAAATCCAGTGCACCAGCGGAACCGGCGACACGATCGGATCAAATCAGCCCGATCTGTCGGGCGTAATCCGCAAGCCCGGCTTCGGACGTGAGGCCGAGCTTGCGCATTGCGCTGCGCTTCTGGGTGCTGATCGTCTTGCTGCTGCGACCGAGTATTCGCGCAATGCCATCGATCGTCATGCCGCGTGCGTACATCTGGAATATTTCCCACTCGCGCGGGCTCAACACGCCCAGTCGCGGCCGCAAGGACGGATCGGCGGCTTCCAGCGCACGCCGCGCGTGATCGGACAGCCACACCGTGCCGGCGACCACGGCTTCGATGGCGCGCAGCAGCGAACCCGGCGCGTCGCGTTTGTCGACGATTGCACTCACGCCGATGTGCAGCAACCCGAGCAGCGTGTGCGTGTGATGGATCATCGTCAGCACGACAACCTCCGGATGCCGCGACTCCCTCAGCACGCGGCGCAACAGCGACACCGCATTGCTCTCGCCACCGACACCGGGCATGCCGATGTCCGAAATGATCACGTCGCAGTGGTACTGATCCAGCAGTTCGGCGAGCCCCTGGGTATCGGCGGCCTCGCCGACAACCCGGATATGCGGCGCGGCCGACAGCAACACACGCAGGCCGTGCCGCACGCTGCTGTGATCGTCGGCGAGGATGATGCGAACGGCTTCCTTCAACGCGCGGCCTGCACGGCGGCTTCGCTCACGACACCATGGTCGACCGCGAAGCGAAACAGTTCGACGTCGGTGTGCAGTGCGAGCTTTTTCATCGCCGTGCACTTCTGCGCACTGATCGTCTTGACACTGCGCCCGAGCCGCGTTGCGATTTCGGTCACGCCGAGACCGGTCGCGTAATGCGTAAACACTTCCATCTCGCGACGCGACAGAAGCTGGCGCACCTGGTCGAGCTGGCGCATCCGCGTGGCGTCGGAAAGCTGCGCGCGAACCGTGGGGCCGAGATAGCACTCGCGCGCAAGCACGGTCACGATCGCCACGTTGATCAGATCGATACGGTCGCGCTTGCTCACCACCGCGTTTGCGCCGGAATTGACGGCCTGCTGCAGCGCCTCCGCGTCGGATTCCATGGTCAGCAGGACCAGCGCGACATGTGGATGACGCGCCCGAAAGCGCGCAATGGTTTCAAGCCCATCGCTGTGCTCACCACACGGCATGTGCAGATCCATCACCACGAGATCGCAGCGTGTTTCCTCTGCCAGCGCGAGCACCTCATCCGAGTTCGACGCGCGCCCCACGATCCTGATGTTCGGAAAGCCCGACAACAGGTGTTCGACAGCGAGCAAAACGAGTGGATGATCGTCGGCGATGAGGGTGCGAATCGCGGCGGCAGGTTCGCCGGTGTCGCTGTTTTCGCTAAGGCGGGGGTGGGTCATGAGGTTCGTCTCCGGCGCGGGTCTGCACGTGGATGCCCACGTTGTGCGGGCATCCTGTCTGCCGGATCGAGAATCGAATATTTACCAACCGATCGACATAAGAAAGGTCTGAAATCCCCCGTTTTTGCAGAGGATATCCGATACTTGCTTAGTTATCCGATTCTTTTACGCCATGCCGTGGGCACGCACGAATGCGAACAGACCTGGATCGTTGCTCACGCCCAGCTTGAGCATCGCGTCGCGCTTCTGACGGCTCACGGTGCGCACGTTGCGATCGAGCCGGCGAGCGATTTCACTGATCGACAGCCCGCTGACGAAGAGACCGACCACTTCGGTTTCGCGCGGTGACAGGCGTGGCACGACCGTCATTTCGCTCGCTTCCGAGCCGGCTTCCGCCAGCGTGGCGAGAATCGACTTGCTGACGTACGAGCGTCCGTAGCTGACCGTGCGCACGGCCGTTGCCAGTTCTTCCATCGAACCGGTTTTATTGAGCACGCCCGAGACGCCATCGGTCATGATCGAGCGCAGGATGCCGGCGTTCGTGAGACTCGTCAGCACGATGATGCGGATCTGCGGCCAGTGCTGGCGGATGCGGCGCATGAGACGCAGGCCGTCTTCGGCGGGTGCGCCCGCTTCCGGCATGGTCAGGTCGGTCACGAGCACGTCGCACGGCTGGCTCTCGAGCAGCCGCATCAGCGACTGCGGCCCGGTAGCCTCACCGACGACCTCGACGTTCTCATGCAACGCAAGCGACGCGCGAACGCCGATCAGGACAAAGGGATGATCGTCGGCGACGACGACCCGTATTTTCGGCATGTTTTCTCTCCATGTTGGTATAGGTATGAGGTCGATACCCGGCGCGCGCCGGGGAAATAGCGACGCGCGCCATCCCCAATCACATCACCACAAAAAGAGAACAAAAATCAGAGTGCTCCGAATCGTATGACAAATCGTAATTTGGCCAGAAAACCCGGACCGCCGATCGACCGGATTCATGCCTGTGCCGGCTTGACCCCACGCGAAACGGCCGCCCGCGGGAAAACGGGCAGCGCGAGCAGTGCGCAGAGGCTTCCCGCCGCCCAGACGAGCGGCCACGATCCGACCGACAGCACGAGCGGAATGGCGAGCGGCGTGAGAAACATCGTCATGAACACACAGGTGTTGCCGATCGCGAGCGCGGTGCCGGCGCGGCTTGTGCCGGCGAGCGTCGCCAGTTCGGTGTAGGCGACGCCGTGCCATGCCGAGGCCGACACGCCACCCAGCACGATCATCGCGGCGAACACGATCGCCATCGCCGCATGGGACGCGCCCACGCCTGCGGTCAGCACGGCAAGCGGCGCGAACAGCAACGCGGTGATCAGACTGCACGCCCGCATATATGCGCGGCGATTGCCGTGACGATCGGTCCAGTGACCGCTCCAGACGCGCATGATGGCCGCCCCGGTCTGCACCGCGGCCATCGTGATGCTGATCGTGAGCAGACCCGCGCGGCCGAAGTCGTGCAGAAAAACGGTGGCGAACGTCACGACGCTCAGTTGCGGCACGCACAGCACGCCCATGCCGAGCGCCGTGCGCCAGATCCGGATGTCGCGCAGCGGCGAGACTGGCGGCGCCGTGCGCGCCTCTTCACGCGTGGCGTGTGTGGCACGCGCGGCGCCTTCCACGGCGGGCGGCTCATGCAGCCAGCGCCATGCGAATCCGGCTGTCACCGCGCACAGCACCGCCAGCACGCCGTACACGCACGCGAAGCCGTGCCACGCAGCCAGCGCAGGCAGGACCAGCGCGCCAATTCCCCCGCCCGCCGGCACGGCCGTCTGCCGGATGCTCATCGCGAGGCCGCGTTCGCCTTCGCGAAACCACGCCATGACGGCACGACCGCTCGAACCGTTGACGCTGCCACCCAGCAGTCCGACCAGCAGCAGCCCGGCCGCGAGCATCGGGACACCCGGCACGTACGCGCCCTTCGGCGACACGAACACGGCCATCGCCGCGAGTGCCGCCGCCGTGAGCCCGAGGCCGAGCAGCAGCACCCGCCGGTCGCCCCAGCGGTCCGTGAGTACACCCCACGGCAACTCGCTCACCGCAATGCCGAGGCCGAGCATGCCAAAGAGGAGCCCAAGTGCGTGATTATCGACGTGATAGCCAGAG
>CALFSF010000206.1 GCA_937917025.1 uncultured Paraburkholderia sp. | reverse complement strand
GGTCTTTCCGCGGCGCTCTACAAGACCGAAGACCTGTTCGGCAAGCTGCCCATTCACTGGATGTGGTGGCCCGCGCTCGGCGGCCTCGTCGTCGGTATCGGCGGATTTATCGAACCTCGCGCGCTCGGTGTCGGCTACGACGTGATCGGCGACCTGCTGCACCAGCACATTGCCATCCAGATCGCGCTGGCGATCCTGATCGTGAAGGCGGTCATCTGGGTCGTGGCATTGGGCTCGGGCACCTCGGGCGGCGTGCTGGCTCCGCTGCTGATGCTGGGCGCGGGACTCGGCGTCGTGCTCGGCCACGTGCTGCCGGGCAGCGAACCGGCGCTGTGGCCGCTCATCTGCATGGCGGCGACGCTCGGCGCCACCCTTGGCGCACCGCTGACGGCGATCGTCTTCGCGTTTGGCCTCACGCACGACAGCAACGCGTTGCTGCCGCTGCTCGCGGCCACGCTGGTGGCGCACGGGTTCGCGACGGTCGTCATGAAGCGCTCGATCATGACCGAGAAAATCGCGCGTCGCGGGTATCACATTTATCGTGAATACGGCGTCGATCCGCTCGAACGTCACTATGTCGACGAAGTCATGACGCGCACGGTCGATGCCATCGATGCAAACCTCACGGTGCGCGACGCACTCGCCGGATGGTTCGGCGCGACCCAGACGCGGCGCGCCTATCCGGTGGTCGAGGACGGCGCGGTGCTGGGTGTGGTGGACCGCGCGATGCTCGAACACCTGCGCGCCGGTCACGCCGGCGACGCGTCCAGCCAGACGCTCGCGGACGTGCTGCACACGCATTCAGCGGTGTTCGCGCTGGCCGACGAAACGTGCCGTCTCGTCGCGACGCGGCTCGCGGTACACGGTCTGGAGCGGCTCGCGGTGGTGACGGATATGGATAGCCGGCGCCTCGTCGGTATCGTGTCGCGCAGCGATCTCGTCAAGCCGTCGATCGCGCATTTCGAAGAGGAACACAAGAGAGAGCGCTTTCGCCGTCTGCGCCCACGCTTCGGCAAGCGTCACTCCTGACGGGCGAGTCGCGCGCCGGCGCCCCTTCTCCGCTATCGCCCGTCACACAGGATCGCGGTGATCAGAAGCGGGACCACCTGTTTGACGATGGCCCCGCTGCCCGCTTCGCGCACGCGCGACTCCACGGTTTCAGCGGGACCGTTCACCACGGCGCCGTAAGCGGAATCGCTGATCGGCTCGCCACTCCCCTTCCTGAAGATCGCGTCGTCGTGCTCATAGCCGAGCACGGCGTAGACGCGAAAGCCGAAGGCGGTGAGATTGCTGCCGCGTATCGGCCGGAACGCGTTGATCGAGTTGGCCTCGACGCGCATCGGCTTCGACTCGATGGACTGGCTGTTGAGCAGTTGAGAGATGTAGTCGTGCGCGTTCGACCTGCAGTCGAGTTGCGGATCGAGTTCGTAGGCGTGGCACAGGACGGGCGTGAACACGACGACGCCGGCGGCAAGCGCGATCAGTGCATGGACAGCGACCTTTCTCATGATGGCGATGCTGTTTCCTCTATCGTGTCACCCTCTCACCGAATGGCGCGACGCGTATGTACGCTAGCCGCCAGTGCCACACGCCTGAACCCCGCCTGCAGGTGCGCGGCCGGCCGGGATTGTCCCCGACAGCGACGCAAGCGACGTGCCCGCGGCTACAGCAGGCTGTAGCGACTGCGCAGCGTGTTGATGATGCCTGCCGCGACGGGCATCACGACGTCCTTCACATCGGCGGCGTCGCTGTTGCCGCGCAGATATGGAATGTCCCAGTTGCAACCCTCGGTGTCTTCCTCCTGCTCCTGAATGCCGGTCGGGCTCCATCCACATGTATCGGGATTCGATTCGAGCGCCGCGCTCACGAGCGCAAGCAGTTCCTGTTCCGTTCTGGCTTCACGCGGCATGTCGGCCTCCATCGTCCTCGCGCGCGGAACCGCCGCGCCCGGCTCAGTCCCAGTTTTCGTCGCACCATTCGATGGCCCACGCCTTCGCGCAGGAAATGGCGTCCGATTCGTTCACAAACGAATCGATGTCGCCGGAATCGTGCGTCGTGATACGCCCGCCGCCCACGGCCGGCACCGTGATTCTCGCGCGCGCGACGTAGTGACCGTCTTCGTCGTGCCGGGCCCGGCAATCGATATGAAATGTCTTGTAGTCGAACTGCATGGCAGCATCCTGTTGTCTTGATGTTTTTCTGGTGCCCGCGATTGCGGAATGCGGAATGCGAAGCCGCGCGGGCCAGCTTCAGTCGCCGAGCGGATCGGGTTCGCCGAGGGCTTCGTCGATCGCGCGGCGCGCGCGGTCCATCGCCTCGCCGACGGCCGCCGGCCCGGCGCGCACCGAACGGTAATGTTCCGGCTCGGAACGGGGCGCCCCACTGCGCGTGTCGCGACCGGGCGCCGACGCGCGCTCGATCAGCAACGTCACAAATGCGCCGCCCGCGCGGTCGTCGCGCGTGCTGACCGTGATCGTGAAACCGCGATGCTCCTGCTGCTCGTCCATGATGCGTCTCCGGATCGGTGCAGAAACCCTAGCATGCGGTCAAAACCGCAAAAGGAAAAGACCCCGCGACCCGGCCCGTCATTCTTCCGACGTATGCGCACACATGGCTGCACGGCCGGCGATGGCGCTGCGCAGGGCCGCGCGCGGCGCCGCCGGTCCGCTGGAATGCCCCGCTTCCACGCTTTTCGTGACGACCGATGCCGAAATTGCTCGCTCTTCGTGAGAACCGGGAGCCTGCTGGCGCAACGCAAGCCGCTGCCCGCGCCTCAGGCTGCTCCGAAAAACGGCGCGAGCGGCAGCACCCGCGGTCGTGCAACCCGCCCTGCGTCGCGCGCCATTCAAGTAAAGCCCGGTTTGATCCGTTATCCACGACATCCTTTCAATCTGATGTCGGAGCACGGTTTGAACAATTCGAGGCTAGCCTGCGCTGTTGCTGTTGTTGCGTTTTCGATCTCGCTGGCCGGATGCGTCACCACCCCCAGACGGACCCAGGTCGTGGTCCATGCCCCGCAACCCGCACCCGCGACGGTCGTCGTCGCACCGCCGCCGGGTCCTCCAGTCGTCGTGGCACAGCCCGTGGTGCGCGAGACGTATGCGCCCGCGCGCTACGACGTCTACATCGCAGCGGCCACCGATCGCGATGTGATGTACGTGAACGGCAGCACATACATCTGGTTCACCGGTTCCGACGGCAGGCGTCACCGGCAGTTCTACGCGCACGGCGACCACCGCCGCGACGTGTTCCGCCGCAGGGCGCATCTGCATGATGTGATGACGCATCACAACGGCCGTCTGCCCGAACGGTATGC
>CALFSF010000205.1 GCA_937917025.1 uncultured Paraburkholderia sp. | reverse complement strand
CGAGGCATCGCATGGCCCGCATAGTCCCCGACAACTGGAAAAATCTCGCCGCCACCGGCGCCGCCTCGCGCGAGCGCGAAACGCTCGCGTTGCTCGAACATGCTTTGTCCGACGATTACACCGTCTATCACGGCGTGCACTGGACGCGTCTGAACCAGGGTTTTTCGGTGTTCGGCGAAGCGGATTTCGTGATCGTCAGCCCATCCGGCCGCGTGATGATCGTCGAGCAGAAAACCGGCTTTCTGCGCGAGACGCCCAAGGGGCTCGTGAAAGTGCACATGCAGACCGAGCGCAACGTCGCGATCGCGCTCGCGCGCACCGTCGAAGGCATGCACCGCCGTTTCACCGCGGCGCTCGGCGCGAACTCGTTTTTCATCGAGGAACTGCTGTATTGCCCCGACCACGTCGTGAAGGACGCCGCGATTGCGGGCGTGAACCCGGCGCGCATCGTCGACGCAACGCGCAAGGAGCGGCTCGCCGCGATCATCCGCGAGGCGCTCCCCGCGGATGAGCCGCGTCTCGCGTGCGCGGCGAAGATCCACCACTTTCTCGCCGACGAACTCGCGCTCACGCCCGACGCCAGCGCGCTCGTCGGCCAGGCCGGCACGCTTGTCACGCGCCTCGCGGGCGGGCTTGCGACGTGGGCCCGGCGGCTCGAATTCACGCCGTTCCGTTTGCGCGTGACGGGCACGGCCGGCTCCGGCAAGACGCAGCTCGCGGTGCAGGTGATGAAAGACGCGCTCGCCGAAGGCAGGCGCACGTTGTATGTGTGCTTCAACCGGCCGCTTGCGGACCACATCGCGCGCGTGGCGCCGCCCGGGGCGAAGGTCGCGAACTACCATCAGCTCTGCGACTGGATCGCCCGCGACGCGGGCCGCGCGCCGGACTTCGACGCGCCGAACGTGTTCGAACAGCTCGAAGCCACGTTCGCGCAATCGCCGGTCGATGCGCGCTGGCAGTTCGATGTGCTGATCGTCGATGAAGGTCAGGACTTCCAGCAGCCGTGGGTCGCGGCGCTCGAGCGTCTGCTGCGGCCAGGCGGTGCGTGGTGGTGGCTCGAGGATCCGCTGCAGAACCTGTACATGCGCGCGCCGGTCGAGCTGCCCGGCTGGACGACGCTGAAGGAAACCACGAACTACCGCAGCCCGCGCGATATCCTCGATTACGTGCGCGAACGCGTCGGCGCCACGACGCCGCTCGCGGCCGGCCTGACGGCGGGCAGTCCGTTTGACGGCTCGGACATTTCGTTTTCCACCTACGACGAAGCCAACGCAACCGAAGGCAGCATCGACGCGACCAAGCGCGCGATCACGCATGCGCTCGGGCTCGGCTTTCGCAAGCAGGACATCGCGGTGCTGTCGTTTCGCGGGCGTGAAGGCTCGGCGATGACGTCGCTCGATCAGCTCGGCCCGCATCGTCTGCGTAGCTTCACGGGCCGCTACGACCTGTTCGGCAATCCGGCGTATCGCGAGGGCGACGTGCTGCTGGAGTCGATCTATCGCTTCAAGGGGCAATCCGCGCCGTGCGTGATTCTCACCGAAGTCGATTTCGACCGGTTCGACGAGCGCATCGCGCGCAAGCTGTTCGTCGGCGCGACGCGCGCGACGATGAAGCTGATGATCGTCGCGACAGCGCGCGCGGCGCGGCATCTCGGCGCGCCGCAGACCGACTGACAACCGGGCGCCGACGCGCACGCCGCAACCGTCATCGATTCCAGGCAAAGCGAATGCGGGTGCAAGCCGTGGCGGCAGCAAGACATCACGCCCACGCCGACGAGGCCACGAGTGTCCCCCTGCGGGCGATTGCATCCCACCAGATCACGCGCAGGAGCGGCGCTTTTTGCGCGATCAGGATGGCCTGCACCGGATCGCTTTCGATGAAATGCGTCACGCCACAACGCAGCACGGCGGCGGCCTTGTGCGCCGCCGCGCCGGCAGGGGTGTGATCGTGAATCCGCGCCTCGCGCATCACGAGTGGCAAGTGACCGAAGCCATGCCGGTCGAGCCACGTCTGGGTGCGGGCGCGATCCAGTTCGGGCCGGCCCGTCACGATCGCGCGCGTATGCTGCAGGTCGATGCCGGGCAACGTCTCGAACGGCAGCAGCAGATCGCGTTCGTCGAGCGCGGCTTCGAGATCGGCTTCATAGCGTGCTGAAGGCACGTCGGGCAGCAGGATGCCGTCGAGATCGATCGCGTACGTCGCGTAGGCGTGATCGTCGGCCATCGGCGCGGCGCGGCCCGCATCGCTTGCGATCCAGTCTTCGCGATAGCGGTCGGTGTGCGCCTGGCGCTCCCATGGAAAGAGCGCGAAATAGCCGCGTGCATCGAGCGAATAGTCGGGCTTCATGCGGCTCAGTTCGTCATGGGCGGCAGTCAGCGTGCGCACGACAAGCCCGTGCTGTTCGAGAAACGCAATGCAGTCGATGAGCGTGAAGCCGCGCCCCGCGATGTCTTCGCACAGCAGGATTTTCGAGCCGGGCGCGGGCATCGGCAGCGACGAATCCCAGCTGACTCCGCGCGTCGCGCGTTCGTAGCGCAGGAACGCCACCGGCGTGCCCGTCGCGTGGGAGACCATCAGCGCGAGCGGCGCGCCGCCGCGCAGAATGCCGGCAACGACGGTAAAACGCTCGGTGAGCAACGCAGGTTGCAGCGATTCGATCCAGTGATCGAGCTGTTCGTACGTAAGGGGAAGAACCGGTTTGTTCATGAGTCGGCGGGCTGCCCGCGTGCAATCGCGCGGGCGTTGTGCGAGGGCGGTACGGGCATTGTCTGGCCCATGGCGTTTGGCGATATTATGCCGGTGGTTCAGGAAACCCGTTGCCGCCGCGCCAGAATCGTAAAAAGACAAAAGGATCGTTGAAGATGCGTTACCCGAAAGCCCTGTTGTGGGCCTTCCTCGTACTGGCTGCCGCTGCGAATGCCGCATGGGGCGCGCCGTTGACGCTCGACGTCAAGGGTGCGATCACACAGACAAACGACGCCGCGCACACCGTCTTTCATTTCTCGGAAGCGCAACTGCTGGCGCTGCCGGCGCATTCCATCACGACGTCCACCTCCTGGACGCCGAAATCCACGTTCACCGGCCCGTCGCTGTCGGACGTTCTCGCGAAGGTCGGCGCACGCGGCACGATGCTGGAAATCCACACGCTGGATGATTACACCTGCACGGTTCCCGTGGCGGACGCAGCCAGATACGGCGTGATCGTCGCGTACAGCATGAACGGCAAGCGGCTGAAGGTCAGCGATTTCGGCCCGCTGTTCCTCATCTATCCGCGCGACGCGTTCCCGGCAGAGCTCGAAGGCGCGGTTGGCGACGCGAAATTCGCATGGCAGATCAAGTCGATCGTCGTCAAATGAAAACGCTGCCGCCGGAAGAAACGCCTGCGCCCGGGCGTTCGTGGCGGCGCATCGTGTTCGTCGTGATCTGGCTGACCGCGCTCGTGCCGCCGGTCGGGGCGTTCGGCTATTTTCTCTACACCGACCTGCTCAATCCGCGCATCACGCTTCAGACAACCGGCGCGTATGACGGTTTCTACTGGGACGCCGCGCAGTTGCAGATCGCGTATTCGCGCTTCCAGACGCGGTTGCTGCTTTACCGGACCGGCGCGGACCGCGATTACGCGGCGCTTCAGCTCAGCTATCAGGTGCTGCAGTCGAAGCTGAACGTAATGGCCGGTTCCACGCGCATGCTCGCGTCGCGGCCCGCGCTCGCCGCGCGCCAGAAGAACGAGATCCAGAAAATCACAGCGCTGCTCGCCCAGCTCGATCCGGACGTCCAGGCGCTCGAACATGATCCGGACCGCGTCGACCCGATCGTGAGCGCGTTGCGCGCGCACTGGGACGAGGTCAACGATCTCGCGCTCAGCCGCCGTGACGCGGACATCTACGACCGCGAGGCAATGAATCACGATTTCCTCGCCAAGCGGCGTCTGCTCTTCGCCGCGGGGATGGTGGTGCTGCTGCTTTCGTCGGCGGCAACGGTGCTGCTCGTGCTGAACGGTTATCGTCGGACGCGGCTGATCCGTCAGCAGCGCGCCGCGCTGGCCGCGGAACACCAGGCGAGTCGCGCCGCGCGCGAATCGAGTCTCGCGAAGGACACGTTTCTCGGCATGATCAGCCACGAGTTGCGCACGCCGCTGCATGCGATCGTGTCGTCGATCGAGCTGCTCGGTTTCAATTTTCATTCGGAGGCCGATCGCAAGGTGATCCGCCGGCTCGAAACCGCCGCGCGCCAGCTCGAAGCGCAGATGAAGGATCTCACCGACTACGCGCGCCTCGGCGCGGGCCGGCTCGAATTGCGGCACGAGCAGTTCGACCCGCGCGAGCTGATCAGTTCGATCGCCGACCAGAACGCCGCCGCCGCGAGCGCGAAAGGTCTTGCGTTCGAAAGCGGCGCGAGCGGCCATCCCGGCCTCGTCGAGTCGGACCCGCATCGCATCCGGCAGATCGTGAACAACCTCGTGTCCAACGCGATCCGCTATACGGAGACGGGCGGCGTGCGCCTGCGGCTCATGCAGGAGCCGGCGCTGCTGTCGATCTTCGTCAGCGATAGCGGGCCCGGTGTGCCCGAGGACCAGCTTCCGCTGATTTTCAGGGAATTCACGCAGCTCGATGCTTCTCGCGCGCGACGGTTCGAAGGCGCGGGCATGGGGCTGTCGATCGTGAAGGGGCTCGTCGACCTGTTTGGCGGGAGCATTCACGTCGAGAGTCGCGTCGGCGAAGGCACGACGTTTCGCGTGGCGATTCCGGTCGTTACCGTGGCGCTCGCCGCGGCCGCCAATAACGAAGTCAGCGCATCCGCGGGCGATGCGCCGGCCCGCGTGCTGATCGTCGACGACAACCCGCTCGTGCGTGAATCGCTGAGCGAGATGATCGTGCACATGCAGTGCGAAGCGGCCTCCTGCGCGACCGTCGATGCCGCGCTGATCTGGCTCGATACCCACCGCTGCGACGTGATCCTGCTGGATCTGTCGATGCCGGGAAAGGACGGCTATGCGTTCGTCGAAGCGTTTGCCGCGCGCGATGTGCCCGCGGGTCACGCATCGGTGATCGCGGTCAGCGCCGACGCGCCGGCCGCCGATGCGCGCGCGCCGTTCTTCGACTGCCTGTCGAAGCCGGTGCATTTCGAGGAGTTGCGCGCCGCGGTGCAGCGCGCGCTGGCGGCGCGTCACACGGTGTGACGCGTGCGGAGCGCATCTAGATGCGGTTCAGGCGCTTCGACAGATCGGCGACCAGAATCGCCATGCGCGCGGGCTTCTCGTAACAGGCGACGTCGAAGTTGCGGATCACGTCGCTGATTTCCGATTCGCTGGCCTTGCCCGTCAGCAGCTCGCCCGTGAGCACGAAGATCGGCGCGTCCGGGTTTTCCGACGCACGCACCGTGTGGATCGCCGCGGCGGACGTCTGCGTGCCGAACAGCCAGTCGATCACGACGCCGTCGAACACCTGGGTCTGCAACGCTTCCGAGAACGCGCTCAGGCCGTAAAACGCCATCGCGCAGAAGCCGCTGCGCTCCAGATAGTCGCGCAGGTTGTCGGCGGAAGCCTGATCGTCGTCGACGACCGCGATCAGCGGTTTGTCCGTTTCCGCGCGCCGCGGGTAGATCTCGATCTTGTGAACCTCGAACGCGTTCTGATAGAGCGCGCCGTCGTGCCGCACGACGCGCCATTGCCCGAGCTTCGAAAACGCGATGAACTCCGGGCGGCTGCCCGCCTCGAGCTCGGCGCCGACCCAGGCCGTGCACGCGAGATCGATCGCGCCGATCGAGAACACCGCTTCCTGGGCGATCGCGCCGACCATCCCCGGATCGAGCGATTGCGCGCCGAACAGCTGCGCGGCGGGCTCGCCGAAGGCCTCGGCGACTTTCTTGATCTGCGAGAGCGTCCAGGGGCTGTTGCCGCGCAGCTTGCGGTGCCCCTGCGAAAAACTCAGATCGAGGATGCGACACAGTTCGGTTGTCTGCTGGCGCTTGCCAATGCCGTGCCGGCTCATCAGTTCGCGCACGCGTTCGGCGACGGCGATCGAGTCGGGGGAGGTTGCTTCGTTGGCCATACTGCGTACGTGTCCGTCGATGTGAGTTGTCGTAACTGGAGATGAACGCTACAGGCGCCGGACAATCCGGCGGGATTACGGCGCGGATACAGCGTGGACGAGCGGAGCGGCCGGGAACTGTCAGGTTCGCCCACTTGCCCCTTGAGTG
>CALFSF010000204.1 GCA_937917025.1 uncultured Paraburkholderia sp. | reverse complement strand
AACGCACGCCGATCTCGACGCCCAGCAGGAAAAGGAGTCCGCATAACAGCACGGCACAGGTGACGGCAATCGTCACCATGCGCGAAGTCATCGAAAAGGCGTATTGCATCGTGTGTCTTTCCTCAGGGAACCATGGTGTCGACCTGCGCGGGCATCACGATCTGGATCACGCCGCCCCATGCGCACATCAGCTTCGACGTGTTCTGCAATGCCGGCTGGCCGCCGATCAATACCGTGGGCGAGCCGGGCGCCCACGGCGCGGATGTCATCGGCACGCACGGCATCGGCGTGAGCACGCCCAGCGCGGCGGCTGTCGCGGCGGCGACCTGCGGGTTGCCGATGCAGTTGCACACGCCGAACGGCGCGACGTTGACGATCGGCGCGTGATCCATGATGCAGGCCAGCGGTGTCTGTCCCATCACGCCGCTTGCGGGCAGCACCGACAGCACGCCGGGCGCCGCGCCGAAGCTGCATTGCAGGCCGCTGCCGGCGGTGATCTGGATGCCCATGGCCTACCCCCTCACCCAGCGTTCGAGACGCTGGGACAGACGCGGCGCGGCGGCGGCATCTCCGCCAGCGGAGATCGCGCGCCAGGCGCCCTGCGGCTTGCCCTGCACATAGCGGCGCTCCTGCATCACCTGACCGTCCTGGCCGTAGCGGCGCACGGTTCCATCGAGCAGACCCGCGCGATACGGCGAGAGCTGCGAGAGCGCACCGTCTTCCGCGTAATCGAGCGTTTCGCCTTCGAGTACCCCCAGGCGATACCGCACGCGACGCACCACCACACCGTCGTGCATGAAGAGCGCTTCGCCGTCCGGCAAACCCTTCACGTACTTCACGCGCGACGTGACGAGGCCGCCAGGCGCATAGCTCACGCTCTCGCCGTTCAGCGCTCCGAGCGCGTACTGCTGGCGGCTGGCAAGCACGCCTTTTTGCCATGTGGTGACGAGGCCGTGCAGCTTGCCGTCCACGTAGTGCGACTCGATGAGCGGTGCGCCGGACGCATCGAACGCGCGCGACGGCCCGGACAGCACGCCAAGCGCGAACATCGCGTTCAGCAACACCGTGCCACCGGGGCCGTAGCGCACCATCTCGCCGTGCTGCACGTCGCCCATGAACGACATCCGCGTAACGAGATGTCCGGCGTCGTCGTGTACATCGACGACGCGTGTCGCGCTGGCGGGCAAACCGGAATCGACGGGAAGGGTGGCGGCGTTCATCGTCGGTCTAGTTGAGCTTGATGAGCGAGCCTTTCAGCTCGAGGATGCCGCCGCTTTGCACCGTGTGCGACGCACTGGCCTTCTGCTGAACCTCGGGCGCGTCGTTGGTCAGCGTGGCGCCCGCCTTGTTCGTGAGCGTCGTGCCCGCCTTGTTGTCGAGCGACGTGCCGGCCTGAATCAGCAGTGCCGCGCCCGACTTGATCGTGACCGAACCGCTCACGTCGATCACCAGGTCGCCGCTCACCTTCAGCTGATAGTTACCCGTCACGTTCTGCGTAAACGCCGCGTGATTGGTGTGCGTTTCGTCGCCCGTCACGTCGAGCGCGCGGGTGCCCTTCACGTTGTGCGTCTCCTTGCCCGCCTGCACGTCGACGGTGCGGTCGCCCTTTTGCAGCACGTGCGATTCGGCGCCCGCTTTCACCGTCGTCGAAAGCGCGTTTTCGATCTCGACGGTCATGTCTTTCTGCGCGTGGAAATACAGTTCTTCCGAGCCGGCCTTGTCCTCCATCCGCATTTCATTGCCCGCGGTGCCATCCTTCGACGAACGCGAGCGCATCACGCTCTGGGTCTGCATGCCGGGCAACGCGACGGGCAGCGTCGATTGAAGGTTGTAAACGCTGCCGGTGACGAGCGGACGGTCCGGATCGCCGTCGACATAACTCACGACGACCTCATGCCCGACTCGCGGCAGGAACAGATGCCCCCACCCCTGCCCGGCCGACGACTGCACCACCCGCACCCAGCACGAACTGTTCTGGTCGGCCGTGGTGGAGCGGTCCCAATGAAACTTCACTTTCACGCGGCCGTAGGCGTCGGTCCAGATTTCCTCGCCGCTCGAACCGACCACCGTCGCCGTGTGCGTGCCGGCCACGACCGGCCGTGGCGTGACCAGCGGCGCGCGGAACGGCACCGCCTGCGGGAACACCTCGAATTCGTTGCCGTACGCCTCGTTCGACGCGGAGTGCGTCACCGAGCGCACCACGTACATCACGTTCAGCGCGCTGCTGGAATGGCCCGCAAGTGTGAAGGTCGCGCCCGCCGCGAGGCTGTAGCAGACGCTGCTGCCCACGCCCGTCTGCTGTTCGACGGTTTGCGCGGCCGCGCGTATGCCGGCCTTGCGGGTGGCGTCGTCGGAGTCGGCGTATTTGCCCGGATAGACGTACTGCTCGCCCGCGGTGGCCGCCGCGCCCGCGTTCAATGCGGCGCTCGACGTCGCCGCCGTCAGATAGTCGTAGTCGGCGAACACCTGCGCGGATGCGCCCAGTCCCTGCGCCAGTTCGAGATGGGTGACGGGCTGCACCGTGGCGTCGCTCATCGCGCCCGTGCTGACGTGCAGCGTCGCACTGTCCGCCGCGCCCGCCTGATGCGCCGACGGACTGTCCGCCAGCACCATCGTGTGCACGCCGTCGGCGAACGTGAAGAAGTAGAACATCCCTTCTTCCTCCATCAGCCGCGAGATGAACGCGAACGGGCTTTCGTCGAACTGCACGCAGTATTCGCGCACCGCGTAAGTACCCGAGAGGCGCGATTCGTACGCGATGCTGAAAGTGCCGAGGATCTGCTCGATGATCGCGAGCGCGCTCAGGTTCTGGTAGATCGCGCGGTTGCGCCCGAGCGTCAGCAGCACCAGCGAAGGCGCGAGTTCCGCCGTGTAGAAGCCGTAGTTCAGATCGGCTCCGGCGTTCACAAACCGCGTGACGATGCCGTTGAACCAGCGTTGCGGCCCGGTGGGTTGCTGCAACGTCACCGTGACTTTCTTGCCGACGATGGTTTGCGCATCGAGTGCCATGTTGGACGAGCGCATGCGCAGCTGGAAGCGGAACAGCTCGGAGATCGCCTCCCGCCCGGCGAGGCCGTCGAGCAGCAACACGTCCGTGCCGAACGGTGTGCTGATCGATGCGAGACATCCCGCCTGGCTGGCTCTGGAATACATCCGCTCAGGCCTCGTCCGTCGACAGGAAGTGGAAGTCGACGTTCCCGGACGCATCGAGCGACAGATGCACGCCGCCGAACGCAGACTCCGTCGAAATGCGTTCGAGCACCTGGCGCGCCAGTTCCGGCAGCACCGACTGCGTGAGAATGTGGTCGACGTTGCGCGCGCCGCTGTCGACTTCGGTGCAACGCTGCGCGATCGCGCGCGCGAGCGCGTCGTCCCACGTGAGGCGCGCATGATGATTGCGCTCGAAGCGCTCCGCGAGCCGCGCGAGCTTGAGCGCGACGATCGCACCGATCTGCGCGTCACCCAGGTGGTAGTAAGGCACGAGCGTCAGACGGCCGAGAAAGGCCGGGCTGAAACGCGCGAGTAGCGCCGGGCGCAGCCGCTCCACCAGCTCGGCCGGCGGCGGCCGGCGACCGCCCTGGCTCGCCTCGGTGATGACGTCCTGCGCCGCGTTCGACGTGAGCAGGATCACCGTGTTGCGGAAATCGATCGGCACGCCTTCGCCGTCTTCCATCACGCCCTTGTCGAACACCTGGAAGAACAGCTCCAGCACGTCGGGATGCGCCTTTTCCATTTCGTCGAGCAGCACGACGCTATACGGGCGACGGCGCACGGCTTCGGTCAGCGTGCCGCCGCGTCCGTAGCCGACGTACCCGGGCGGCGCGCCCTTCAGGCCCGACACGCTGTGCGCCTCCTGGAACTCCGACATGTTCACGGTAATCATGTTGCGCTCGCCGCCGTAGAGCAGGTCGGCCAGCGCGCAGGCGGTCTCGGTCTTGCCGACGCCGCTCGGCCCGACCAGCAGGAACACGCCGACCGGCTTGCCCGGATCGTCGAGGTCCGCGCGAAACGTGCGGATGCGGCGTGCGATCGCATCGAGCGCCTCGTCCTGGCCGACCACGCGTTCCGCGAGCTTTTCCTGCAGATACAGCACCGTGTGCAGTTCGTCGGCGAGCATCCGGCCGACCGGGATGCCGGTCCAGTCCGAAATCACTTTCGCCACGACCGCCGAGCTCACGCACACCGGCACCATCGGCTCGTCGTTCTGCACCGCTTCGAGGCCCTTTTCGAGGCGTGCGAGATTCGCGCCGAGCGACTCGCCGTCCTCGTCCTCGCCAATACTGTCGGCGTCGTCGAGAAAGCGCGCGATGCGGCTGCGCCACGCGATGATTTCGCCAACCGCGCGCTTTTCGGTGACGAGCTTTTCAGACAGACGCAGATGCCGGGTGCGCGCGTCGTCGAGCTGACGGCCGGTCGCCGCGATCGCATCGGCGCGATCGATGCCGGTCGCCGCTTCGTGACGCAGGATGCGCAACTGGTGCGTCGCGCCGTCGATCGTGCGCTGGAGCGCCTCGATTTCCTCCGGCACGCCGTTCGGCGCGATCGCGACACGCGCGCACGCCGTGTCGAGCACGCTGATGGCCTTGTCCGGCAACTGCCGGCCGCTGATGTACCGATGCGAGAGCTTGACGGCATCGCGCACCGCGTCGTCGAGAATCTCGACGTGGTGATGATGTTCGAGCTTCTGCACGACGCCGCGCAGCATGTCGACGGCGACCGCTTCCGATGGCTCCTCGACCTTCACGACCTGAAAGCGCCGCGCGAGCGCCGGGTCGCGTTCGATGTACTTCTTGTATTCGGCCCACGTGGTGGCGGCGATCGTGCGCAGCTCGCCGCGCGCGAGCGCGGGCTTCAGCAGGTTCGCCGCGTCGCCCTGCCCCTCGCTGCCGCCCGCGCCGATCAACTGGTGCGCCTCGTCGATGAAGAGGATCACCGGCGTCGGCGACGCGGCCACTTCGGCGATCACGGACTTCAGCCGGTTCTCGAATTCGCCCTTCACGCCGGCGCCTGCCTGCAGCAACGCCAGATCGAGCGAGCGCACCGACACGTTGACGAGCGCCGGCGGCACCTCGCCGCTAACGACGCGCTGCGCGAAGCCCTCGACCACTGCCGTCTTGCCGACGCCCGCCTCACCGGTGAGGATCGGATTGTTCTGGCGACGCCGCAGCAGCACGTCGATCAGTTGACGGATTTCGCCGTCGCGCCCCTGAATGGGATCGATCGCCCCTTCCCGCGCCAATGCGGTCATGTCGACCGTGTACTGTTCGAGCGCCGAAGCGGAAGCTCTTGTGCCCGTCGGCATCGCGGCCGGCATGCCGGCCGCCGCGCGTGGCGAAGCCGCCGCGCCCGACGCCGCCGCGGGTTCGTACGCGCCGGCTTCCGCGGTGCCCGCGAGCAGCATCGGCAACGCGTCGCGCAGCGCCGCGCGCGGGATCTTCAGCAACGCGGGCACCGACTCCAGCAGCAAACCGCGCAACGCCTCGACTTCGAGCAGCGCGAGCACCAGCGTGCCCGAGCGGACCTGCTGTTCGCCGAGCAGCATCGAACTGAGCAGCCACGCCTCCTGAAAGAGCTGCGAGAAGTTCGGCGAGAGCGCGGGCGTGCGGCCGTTGCCGCGCTTGAACCGGTCGATGGCAGCCTGCAACTGCACGACCAGCGTGTCTGGCGCGACGTCGAAATGCGCGAGGATCGCCTGCAGGTCGGGCGCGTTCGACTCCAGCAACTGAAGGAGCAGATGCTCGACGTCGACGTTGTAATGCGTCTGCCGCACGCAGAGTTGCGCGGCCTGTTCCATCGCCCGCCGGCATTCCGGATTGAGCCTGCCCAGCAGGGTTCGAATATCGATGTCCATGTGTGTCGCCGTCAGGAGGTCTGCCAGGTGGCGCCTGGCATGGCCGGCACGACTGCGGGACGCGCCGCGCGCAGCGCGAAGCGCACCGGCGCCGGCTGCCGCGCGCCCGCGAGCCATGAAGTCCAGCCGAGCCGGGCCGCTGTGCCGCCGCCCACCGCCGCGCCGTCCAGCCGGGACGCGCCGCGTCTTACGTTCAATACGATTTGCACGTCGAGATCCTGCTGCACGTAGCCATGCACGAGCCACGCCGCCAGTTCGTGATCGCGCCCGCCCGGCAACAGGCCCGCAATCCGTTCAGCCGGCAGGTCGTCGAACCGGATCTGGATACCGGCGGCCTGATCCCATGTGCGCCGTCCCAGCACGTGCATGCCGCCGAGCCGCGTCGGCGGCTGCGTGCGGTGGCCTGCGAGGCAGGCGGTGTCCGCTTCGTCCATCTCGCGCCAGGCGCCCGCGAACTGCACGCCGCGCGCCGTCAAACCGAGGCGCTCCGAGAGCATCATCAACAGCCCGGCCATCGAACGCGGCGCGCCGCCAAGGACACCGGCGTGCCGCATCCACAGTTGCGCACCGTGCGGGCCCCGCGCGCCGCCGCGCAAACCGAGGCTCGCGAGCGCATCGAGACACGTGCCCGGTGCGCTGGTTCGAGGCGCGTCGCCGTGCAGTCCCGGCGCATGCTTTCTGCGGCCACGATGCAGGAACGACAGAAACCGGTGATTGAAAATATCGAGCAGGTCGGCCATCGCGTGGTCGCGCGCGGCACGGCTTGCCAGCAGCATCTCGGTGTAGGCAATCGGCAGCGGGCCATTCGCGCCCGCCAGCGTGAAGGCCGGCGTCGACAGCGTGTATGCGCGTGCCTCCCCGTTTCCGTTTGTTTCGTCATCCGCCGCGTCGCGTGCGCGTACCGAGCGCACGTCCGCACCCTGGAACGCCATCGTCACGAAGCCGGTCAGGCGCACCGCTTCGCCCGCGCCGTTGCCATGGCCGAGCGGCTCCGCGCCCGGTACCGCGCGTTCGAGCAGACTGATCGCCTGGAACAGGTCGAAGCTGTGAGGGCGCGCGATCAGCGTGGCGATCAAAGCAGCGACTGGTAGCCGGTCATCGGCTCCCATTGCTTCCATGTCTCGTCTCCACGGCGCACCACCAGCCGCACAAATGAATTGACCGTCGTATAGAGCGCGAAGAACCGCGCGAGCACCGCGCCCATCAGCAGCGGCGAGCCGCCGACGAACGCGTCCGCATCGAATTCGACGGCGACCTCCGTGCCACGGCAGTAGCCGCGCCACGCGTCACTGCCGACGTACGCGGTGACGCTGCGCGCCTGCACGCTCTTCAGGCCGCGAATCTGGTCGTGCTCGCGCGCGCTGCCCGACGCGAAGAGGCGCAACATCTGCTGCAACTGCGCGCGGCCGGTCGCGCCGCTGACGAGCGCGCCATGATTCAGCGTCAGGAGCGACACGAGCTGCCACAGCGACTCGCCGTCGAGCGGCGGCGTACGCTGCACCGTCGGTTCATACAGGCAGCGCACATGGGCCGTGTTCGACACGTGCTCGACGCTCACGCGCGCGCCGACCGGCACCTGCTCCGCGAGACGCCGGTTCGTACACAGCACCTGCGCGTAGACCACCGGCTGGGCAAAACGGCTGGACGCGCCGCCGGTCTCGACGAGACTCAGATACATGTCCGTGCCCGACAGGTTCGCGCGCATGCTGCGCTCGCGCCGCGCCGACCAGAACATGCCGACGTCCCCGGACGCCACGTCGCCAGCGGCGGAAAACGGCGGCACCGTGACCGAGCGGTCGGCGGAAGGATCGGAGAGCGTCACCGAGTCGATCGAATGAATCTCCGTCATCGGTTCGCGCCGCTGGTCCGCCACCAGCCGATGTTCGTAATGCCGGCGATCGAGCACGACGGGCTCGGTCGTCTGCGAAAAGAGGTTGATGGCCGGCGTGCAGCCCAGCGCGAAATGGCCGGCTTTCAGCATGCCGAGGCCGCGCTGCGCACGCTTCAGATGCAGCACGACTTCACAGGTACGCGTGCGGCCGAGACTCCCGCGCGGCAGCGTCAGATCGAAGAAGTGGAATTTGCGCGGAAACGCAAAATACTCCTGCATCAAGCCGTAGGCCGGCTGGGCATTCGCCGGACGCGGCAGCACGTTGTCTTCCTCGCCGCAGCCCACCTCGCGCCAGGCGGTGGCCGGCAGCGTGCGCTCAGCCGCGTCCCGCGGGCGCACCGACACGCCGGTCACGCCGACCACCAGCAACTCGTAGAGCGGCATCGTCACCATCCAGTCGCCATGCAGATGGATGCGCAACGTGGTCAGTTCGAGCTCGGAAAAATCGACGCCCTCGTCGCATTCGAGCGTGAGGGCGAGCATCGTGTCGTCCGTGAATCGCGCCCGCGTGATCGAGACGGGCCACAACGTGGTGTCCCATGCCGTGCGGAAACGGCAGGCCTCGCCGCTTTCCGTGCGCACCTGCAGACCCGTATGGCGCGGCACGCGAAAACCGGCCGTCACCTTGCCCTGGGCGGGATCGAGATCGAACTGCACGACGGTCATCGCGGGCACGGGCTGCACGAGCGACGGACACACGTTGTCGAGCAGCAGCGAGGCGACCTGCGGGAACGTCTGATCCAGATCGCGATGCACGCGCGCGGCGAGAAAGGCCGTTGCCTCGATCAGCCGTTCCGTGTGCGGATCGAGCGACTCGGTGCCGTGCAACGCCAGACGCGAAGCGACTTTCGGATAACGCTGCGCGAACTCGGCGCCCTGCGTGCGCAGGTACGACAGTTCGCGTTTGTAGTAATGCAGGATGTCGTCGGAGGCGGCATCAGTCATGATCCGTCCCGTGCGGCTCGGGCGACGGCTCGCCGCCCGCCGAGAGTTCGAACGCCACGCGCCCGAGGCCCGTCGCCATGCGCAGCGCACCGCTCACCACGACGACAGGCTGCCCCGACTGCGAGGCTCCCGATGCGAAGCGCACCGTCACGTCCGCGAGCCTCGGCTCGAACAGCGTGATCGCGCGCTGGATGGCCGCGGCGATCGCGTCGCGATCGGCGCCCGATTGCACGGAGCGCGCCGAGAAGTCGGGCACGCCGTAGTCGATCACCGTGCCGTCGCTGGTTGCGAACGCATCGAAGTCCAGACGCGAACGCGTGCCCAGCAACCGGCCCAGTTCACGGGCAACGGATTCGCGCAGCGCGTCGCCTTCCAGCAACTGTTCATGCGAAGGCGCTGCGTCGCCGGCAACGAGGCGCTCGAACAGAGGCATCGGTGAACCGTTGATGATTGCCAGCATGACGCAGAACTCCCCGCTACGCTTGTGTTGCCCGGCCTGCTGCAACTGCTGTCTTAAGATGAAATCGCTTCGTTCTTCGAGATGTCCCAGCCAAACGAAGCCGTGCCCTTCTTCGACGAATCGACGTTCTGCTGCGTGTATTCCGCGGTGACGCC
>CALFSF010000203.1 GCA_937917025.1 uncultured Paraburkholderia sp. | reverse complement strand
TAGGTCCAGCCCGCCGCCCGCAGCAGCGCGCGCGCCTGCAACAGGTTGGCGCGCAGCGAGCCGGGCGGATCGGTGTCGGGTTGCTTCGGCGGCGGCCCGAAAACCGCCGGGTCGAGTTTCGCGCGCCACGGGTTCAGCAACGCGAGTTCGCCGGCGGAAGGAAGCCCGGTCGCCTGCAGATCCGTGTTCGCGAAAAAGCTGTCGATCCGCTTGTACTGGTTATAAAAAAGCTGCCGGTTGAGCCATTGAAAGTCGAGCGCGAGATCGAGCGCCTTGCGCACGCGGACATCCTGAAAGAGCGGCCTGCGCTGATTGAGGATAAAACCCTGCATACCCGTGCCGTTGTGCTGCACGAATTCGCGCTTGATCAGCTCGCCGCTGTCGAACTTCTTGCCGACGTCGCGGCGCACCCAGCTACGCGCGACGTATTCGACGAACGCGTCGTACTCGCCGGCCTTGAACGCTTCGCGTCGCGCGATTTCGTCGGAGTACAGCTTGTACGTGATGCGTTCGAAGTTATACATGCCGACGCGCACCGGCAACGTCGCGCCCCAGTAATTCGGATCGCGGCGATAGGTGATATCGCGGCCGTTGTCGTAGCGCTCGATCACATACGGACCGCTGCCGACGGGCTCCTCGAACGCAATCTGGTCGAACGCGACGTGGCTGCCGTCCGGCTTCGCCCCCCACTTGCGCGAGAAGACTGGCACACCGCCCGCGATCAGCGGCAACTCGCGATTGCGTTGACGGAACTCGAAGCGGATCGTCTTCGGATCGACCACCACCGCGCGCGTGATCTCCGCGAAATACGCAGCGAACTGCGGCGCGGCCTTCGGGCTTTTCAGTGTATCGAACGAATATTTGACGTCGTCGGCCGTGACCGGATCGCCATTCGAAAAGTGCGCGCGCGGGTTGATGTGGAAGGTTGTCGACAGGCCGTCGGGCGCGATGCGGATGTCGTCGGCGAGCAGGCCATATGCGGACGCGACTTCGTCGGAGCTGCCCGTCGTCAGGCTTTCGAACATCACGCCGAGGCCCGGCGCCGCGTTGCCCCGCAGTGTGAACGGATTGAATTTGTCGAAGCTCGTGAGCCGGTCGGGATTCGCGAGCACCAGCGTGCCGCCGCGCGGCGCCGACGGGTTCACGTAATCGAAGTGCCTGAAATCCGCAGGGTACTTTGGCTCACCGTACTGCGCGATCGCATAGACCGCCTGCGCCGGCTGCGCTGCCAGCAACCCGATCATGCCGACTGCCACGGCCATCGCACATGCGAGCGCCGAACGCGAAAGCGCCATGACGCGAGCGCGCGAGAACACGTCAAACACGGCATGCCATCCAGCACGAAACGGATGCGGCCATTGCGAGCCAGTTGGCAAGCCAGTTGTCATAGGGGCCTTATTGGTCAGGGGGCAGTTGCAATGTGAGAGAATTCTACCCAATAAACCCGCGCGATCCGAACGTCTGGCCACATCATGGCCATCTGGCCAGGACGGGGCCGGTTCGATCCAGCTTCAACTCACATCGAATCCGGCCCGACCCGGCGAGACAAGGCCGAACGTGACGGCGCGCAGACTTCATCTGGAGATTTCATGGGCTTTCTCGCTGGTAAACGAATCCTGCTGACCGGCCTGCTGTCGAACCGTTCCATTGCATACGGTATCGCGCAGGCCTGCAAACGCGAAGGCGCCGAGCTTGCCTTCACGTATGTCGGCGAGCGCTTCAAGGACCGCATCACCGAATTCGCCGCCGAGTTCGGCAGCAACCTGATCTTCCCCTGCGACGTCGCGGACGACGCACAGATCGACGCCCTCTTCGTCTCGCTGAAGGAACACTGGGACAGCCTCGACGGCCTCGTCCACTCGATCGGTTTCGCCCCGCGCGAAGCGATCGCCGGCGACTTCCTCGACGGCATGACGCGCGAGAACTTCCGCATCGCGCACGACATCTCCGCGTACAGCTTCCCCGCGCTCGCGAAGGCCGCGCTGCCGATGCTGTCGAACGATGCAGCGCTGCTCACGCTCAGCTACCTCGGCGCTGAAAAGGCGATCCCGAACTACAACACGATGGGTCTCGCGAAGGCATCGCTCGAAGCGAGCGTGCGCTATCTGGCCGTCTCGCTCGGCGGCAAGGGCATTCGCGTGAACGGCATTTCGGCCGGCCCGATCAAGACGCTGGCGGCAAGCGGCATCAAGGGCTTCGGCAAGATTCTCGAATTCGTCGAAAACAACGCGCCGCTCAAGCGCAATGTGACGATCGAACAGGTCGGCAACACCGCGGCGTTCCTGCTCTCCGATCTCGCCGGCGGCGTGACCGCTGAAATCGTGCACGTCGACAGCGGCTTTAGCGAAGTCGTGGGCGGCATGGCAGGGGTCGCTGAATAACGAACGCTACGCCCGCCCGTCTGTCGCCGCTCCGGGCGAAGCGCCGCCGGTATCATCGCGCTGATCGAAGAGGCAAAGAAAAAGCCGCCCGTTGAGGCGGCTTTTTCTTTCCACATCCGGCATCACGACAGCTTAATGCCAGCCGTTGTGATGACCGTTGTCGTGGTGGCCGTGGTTATAGTCGCGGCCCGGGGGATGATGACGGTACCAGTCATCGCGCGCCCAGTAGCGATGGCCGTCGTAGTAACGGTCACCGTGCCAGCCGATCACGATCGCCGGAGCGCCATATACCGGCGCGGGCTGATAGACGACCGGAGGCGGAGGCGGCGGCGCATAGACCGGCGCCGGCGCAACGTAGACAGGAGCCGGAATGCCGATATTGACACCCACGCTCACGCCTGCCATCGCAACGCCTGACACCCCGACCGCCAGTGCACCGATCAACAACGAAACAACACGAGCCGACTTCATGTATTCACCTTTGGCGAGTTGATTTTGTTGGCCGGAATATAACTGAAGGTGACGATTTGCGTATTTCAACTTTGTAATAACTGATGCACAACTTCGCATCCAGGGCGGCTCCGTAACGAGTGGTTACACGGCTGGCAGATTTGAAAAGGTTTCGCGTGTCCGGACTTCGCGAGCGATTGCATGACACTCGACGTGGCCAGTTCAGGCCTTGTCATCTCGATCAGCGCCGCTTTCCAGCGACTTGCCACCGCTCTCCTCTCTCTGAATTTCCGTGCGGGCCTGCTCCCAGTATTCGTCAGGTGTGCCTTTGGGATCGGGCGCGTTCTCCCAGAGATGATAGGCGCGGGTCCGGATCCGCTCCTCGATTGAAGTGTTGTCCATGACGTGACCTCCGTGGTTTCGCGCGAGCCGCGTGCCGGCAAGGCATGCGCTCGCCGCGCTTTAAACATTTCGTTTAGATGAGGTGACTGGAGCAATCAGCGTGCCGCGCTTATGCGCGACCTGGTGACCTGGTGATACGGGCAGAAGCAAAACAGCGCGGCACAAAACAAAAACCCCGTAAGTCCTGGAACTTACGGGGTTTCGCCACCATTGCTGGCGGAGACGGAGGGATGCCAAACCGCCCGGAAAGCCTTTCCCAGAAAGGTTCTGAAAAAA
>CALFSF010000202.1 GCA_937917025.1 uncultured Paraburkholderia sp. | reverse complement strand
CGGCCGCTTTTCGTCGAAGGCGAGCCGGGCGTCGGCAAGACGGAACTCGCGAAGGCCGCCGCCGGCATGCTCGGCACGACGATGCTGCGCCTGCAATGCTACGAAGGGCTCGACACCGCGAGCGCGCTCTACGAATGGGACTACCCGCGCCAGATCATGGCGCTGCGTCTCGCGGAAGCCGCCGGCGAGCGGCCCGGCAACGACACGCTCTATCGCAGCGAATTCCTGCTCAAGCGTCCGCTCCTGCAGGCGCTGATGCCCGACGAACATCACCCGGGCGCGCGCCGCGTGCTGCTCATCGACGAGATCGACCGCGCCGACGAACCGTTCGAAGCGTTTCTGCTCGAACTGCTCTCCGATTTCCAGGTGTCGATTCCCGAATACGGCACGGTGTGCGCGGCGCAACCGCCGCTCGTCGTGATGACATCGAACCGCACGCGCGAAGTTCACGATGCGTTGAAGCGTCGCTGCCTGTACCAGTGGATCGGCTATCCCGACCGCGACCGCGAACTGGCGATCGTCGCCGCGCGCGCGCCGGAAACGTCCGCGGAGCTGCAACGGCGCGCGGTGGATTTCGTACACCGGCTGCGCGGCATGGACCTGTTCAAGGCGCCCGGCATCGCCGAAACGATCGACTGGTGCCGCGCACTGTCCGCGCTATGCGTGACGGAGCTGGATCCGCAATCCGTCCAGAACACGCTCGGCGTGCTGCTCAAGTACCAGGACGACCTCGCGCGAATCGACGCGCAGCAGATCGCGCACTGTCTCGCGGTGCCGGAGTAACGGCGATGCCCAGCCCGCGCCCACCCGATACACGCGATGCCGCCGACGGGTCCGCATACGGGCTGGCCGCCGCCGCGCTCAGCCCGCCCGCCGAAGGCACATCTGACACTCCCACGCTGGCGCACAACGTCGTGCATTTCGTGCGCGTGCTGCGCGGCGCGGGTCTGCCGATGTCGCCCGCCCAGGGCGTCGACGCGCTCGCGGCACTCCACTGGATCGACCTCGAACGCCGCGACGACGTACGCGCGGCGCTCGCGGCGCTGCTCGTTTCCGCGCCCGACGAGCGCGACCTCTTCAACGCCGCGTTCGACCTCTTCTGGCGCGACCCGGACTGGGAAGGCAAGCTGCGCGCGCTGCTGCTGCCGAAAGTGCGCGGCGGCCTGCCGCCGCCGCGCCGCAACAACCGCCTCGCGGACGCGCTCGCGGTACGGCCACCGCCGTCGAAACCCGGCCACCGGCCGCAGGAAACCGGACAGCACGAACTGCACGCGCACGTGACCTTCAGCGCCGAGGAACGCCTGCGCCACCGCGACTTCGATACGCTCACCGCCGACGAATGGCGCACGCTGCGCCATCTGATACGCGGCCAGCGCCTGCCGCTCGCGACGGAACCGACGCGCCGGCTCAAGGCTTCGTCGCGCGGCACGCATGCGGACCTGCGCGCGAGCGCGCGCCACGCGGTGCGCGCCGGCGGCGACTGGACCGTGTGGAAATACCGCGCCGCCGTGGAACGCAAGCCGCCGCTCGTGCTGCTGCTCGACATCTCCGGCTCGATGAGCAGCTATTCGCGCGCGGTGCTGTACTTCTGCCATGCGCTCGTGCAGTCGCGCGAACGGCTGCAGGTGTTCCTGTTCGGCACGCGCCTCACGAACGCGACGCGCGCGCTGCGCGAACGCGATCCGGATGTCGCGATTGCGACGCTCGCGGAGCAGGTGGTGGACTGGTCCGGCGGCACGCGCATCGGCGCGGCGCTCGCCGAATTCAACCGCCGCTGGGCACGCCGCGTGCTGACCGGTAGAGCCACCGTGCTGCTCGTGACCGACGGTCTCGATCACGAAGCGATCGACGTGCTCGAAACCGAAATGGCAAGGCTGCACCGCTTCGCGTATCGCATCGTCTGGCTGAATCCGCTGCTGCGCTACAGCGCGTTCGCGCCGAAGGCGCGCGGCGTGCAGGCCATGCTGCCGCATGTGGACGCACACCGGCCGGTTCATAATCTGGAGAGCCTCGCCGCGTTTGGCCGCGATCTCGCGCAACTCACGCGCGCGCCCCGCGCCATGAGTGCAGCCACGACAACCGCAACCATCCTGCATGGGACGAGAGGAGCATCCGCATGGAACTGACCGAAAGTTATACGCTGCCGGTCCCGCAGCAACGCGCGTGGGAAGCGCTGAACGACACCGCGATCCTGCGCGCGTCGATCCCCGGCTGCGACACCATCGAGCCCGATGGCGAGAACGCCTACGCGCTGTCGATGAGCGCATCGGTCGGACCGGTGAAGGCGCGCTTCAAGGGCCGCATGCTGCTCACCGACATCGATGCGCCCAACACCTATACGATCGTCTTCGAAGGACAGGGCGGCGCCGCCGGCTTCGGCAAGGGCAACGCCCACGTCACCCTCGAAGCGGACGGCGAAGCGTCGACGAAACTGTCCTACACCGCCACCGCCCAGGTGGGCGGCAAGCTCGCGCAGATCGGCTCGCGGCTCGTCGATGGCGCGGCGCGCAAGATCGCGGGCGAGTTTTTCAAACGCTTCAGCGCGCAGGTAACCGGCGAGGGCGAGGCGGGTGACGCCGGCACGTCCGAATCAAACCCGCCGGACTCCGGCGAGGAACCGGAATCCCCAGACGCGGCCGCGGGTGAAGACGCAGGAAAAGGAAAGAAATCATGGACAGCGTGGATCTCGAAGTTCTGAAATCTAGCGCCCGCTGGCTCGAACACGGGCATCGCGCGCTGCTGGTGACAGTGGTGAAAACGTGGGGTTCGTCGCCGCGTCCCGAGGGCGCGATGCTCGCCGTGCGCGACGACGGTCTCGTTGTGGGCTCGGTGTCGGGCGGCTGTATCGAAGACGACCTGATCGATCGCGTGCGCCGGCACGGCATCGAGCAGACGCGGCCCGAAGCCGTCAAATACGGGATCACCGCGGAGGAAGCCCACCGCTTCGGCCTGCCGTGCGGCGGCACGATCCAGCTCGTGCTCGAACCGCTGACGCAGCAAAGCGGTATCGCTGAACTGTGCGATTCGGTGGAGCGCGGTGCGCTCGTCGCGCGCACGGTCGACATGGCGACCGGCACCGCGCGCCTCACACCGGCGCAGGCCACCGACGGCGTCGATTTCGACGGACAGCGTCTCCTGACGATTCACGGCCCGCGCTACCGGATGCTCGTGATCGGCGCGGGGCAGCTGTCGCGCTACCTGTGCCACATCGCGGTCGGGCTCGACTATCAGGTCACGGTGTGCGATCCGCGCGAGGAGTACACCGACGAGTGGGACATCCCGGGCACGAAGATCGTCCGCACGATGCCGGACGACACGGTCCTCGACATGAAGCTCGACGAGCGCTGCGCGGTGATCGCGCTCACGCACGATCCAAAGCTCGACGACCTCGCGCTGATGGAGGCGCTGAAAACGCCCGCGTTCTATGTCGGCGCGCTCGGCTCGCGGCGCAACAACGCGGCGCGGCGCGAGCGGTTGAAGGAATTCGATCTGAACGAAACCGAGCTCGCGCGGCTGCACGGACCGGTCGGCATCTACATTGGCAGCCGTACGCCGCCGGAGATCGCCGTGTCGATCCTTGCCGAAGTGACGGCGGCGAAGAACGGCGTCTCGCTGCCCACGCTGCTTCAGGTGGAAGGCGCGAAGGCCGCGCGGGAAGTCGCCGCGGGCGGCGACGCAGCCTGCAGCGTGTGACCGTCGCGCGAAAGCGCCCTAGAACATCCCGGTGAGCACCGCGGCCACAATCGATCCGAGCACCAGCACGACGCCGATCGTGCGCCGACGGTTCAACTCCGTCCACAGCAGGACGCCCGTCAGCGAAAGCAGCAGGATGCTGCCCGCGAAGGTGTCGATGAACAGCACCCAGCCGATGCTCATCCCGACACCGCGATGCAGGTTGTTCAGCTCGCCGAGGAACGTGTTCTGCGCCCGCCTGACCGACACGTAGCCGTTGCCGACCCAGTATTCCGCCTGCACGCTCTCTTTTGTGCCCTGGATGCCAACCTGCCAGTACTCCGGCTGCACGACGCTATGGTCGCCCCACGCCACGGGATGCGCCGGCTCGCGGCGTGGCCTGCCCGGCTTGCCGTCGACCTTGAGTTCGCCCTTGAGCCAGTGCGCCATGTCCATCGGCGACCTGAACCTGCTGCCTTCGGGAAGCGCGATTTGCAACTGTTCGACCTGCGGCTCGCCGGACGACACCTTCAGCGGTCCCCCCCGATGGTTCAGCAAAAAGCCGGTCACGCCGAACAGCAGGCCGATGGCCGCGCCCCACAGGCCGACCCAGCCATGCACCTTGCGCAGCCACTTGATAAACGTCGCGCGGCGCGAACGCTGCCGGCGCGCGGCCTGCTGCGCATCGTCCATCAGATGATGGTCCGGCTCGACAGCGTGCTGCCTGTAGCGCGTCGCGCCAGCCGGCGCGGCGGGTTGTACTTCGATCGACTCAGGCGCGTTCACATCGGGCTCCAGACGCAATGGCAATAAGCACACGACCAGCGGACGGCGCTGCCCTTGCAGGCGCGTTGCTGGCGTGAAACAGGATGGGTGCAGCAGATGGGCAAGACTGGAACAGCGGCCGCATCCGCGAAAGGCGTGGCTGGCTGGCCATCACAGAGGAGAAATGTGACAGTGGCTGGCGAAACCTTTCAAATGAGAATGGCTATCATTACATAAAGCGGATTTTTTCTCAATCCGGCGTGGATTGCCTGGTCGTTACGGCGCATGACAGACCGGCGACCCGCATCGCGACGCTCAGTGAAGAGATTCGCTCCGGCTATGCGGGGTGAGCGCTTGACTTTGGCTTCGTCAGACCTTTAAGTACACGAACCTGCCCCCAACCGTTGTCGCCGTTCGTCTGGATGCCTGAATACACCATGCGCTTCCTTCCGCTTGCCTGCATCCTGACGCTCGTCTGGTCGACCGCCGCCCGGGCTGCCTATGCGATGCCTTCGGCCCAGCCGGTCGAGCCGTACACGAACGAAGGCGAAACGCAGACGTTCACCGTCAACGAGGACGGCTCCTACACAAAGCTCGATTCGATGACACTGCTCGTGAACAACGAGGCCGGCGTCGCGCGGGTCGCGCAGCAGTACATCTGGTTCAACCGCAACATGGCGGACGTCGAGATCGTCGAGGCGTACACGGCGGGCACGGACGGCGTACGGCACGACGTCGAGCCGGAGCAGGTGCGCGACGTGCAGGAAGCGCGTTCGTTCAACGCGCCGATGTTTCAGGACATCCAGGAAAAGGTGATCGTCTTTCCGGCGGTCGAACCGGGCGCGCGCATCCATCTGACGTACCGGAAAACGCAGAAGGTGCCGATCGTGCCCGGCTATTTCAGCGACTTCACGCCGCCCGACCTCGCGCCGACGCACAACTTCAGGCTCATCTACGATCTGCCCGCCGGCAAGCCGCTATACGCCGACGCGCGCGGCTTCACGAGGGTTGCGCCGGTCACCGCGCATGGACGCACGCGCTACGAATTCCGCTATGACAAGGCGCATTTCCGGCGGCTCGAATATGGCTCGGTGGCGTACGTGTCGTACGGCGACCGGCTGATGGTGTCGACGTTTCCCGACTACGCGGCGTTCGCGGCGACATACCGCGCTTCGTCGGTCGACGCGAGCGCGGCCGATCCCGCCGTTGTCGCGCTGGCCCGCGCGCTCACCGCAAACGACGCCACGCCGCGCGCGAAAGCGAAGACGCTCTACGACTGGATGCGCCGCAACGTGCGCTACGTCGCGATCAACGTCGGGCGCGGCGCGGTGATTCCGCATCGCGCGAGCGAGATCCTCGCGTACCGCTACGGCGACTGCAAGGACCACGTCGCGCTGTACGGCGCGCTGCTCGACGCGGTCGGCATCCGCAACGAGCCGGCGCTCATCAATAGCGGCACCATCTATTCGCTGCCGAGCGTGCCGGGCTACGGCGTCATCAATCACGTGATTTCGTGGCTGCCCGACCTGCAGCTCTACGCCGACTCGACGGCGACGAACGTCGAGTTCGGTTTTCTGCCGTCGACGGACATGAACCGCCCGGCGCTGCTCGTGAACGAAGGCGTGCTCGCGCATACGCCTTCAACGGCGGCGATGGCGCGTCGCACGGATCTTTCGATCGTCGTGATGCCGGACGGCTCGGCGACGTTCGTCTACAGGCTGGAAGCGACCGGCTGGGCGGCCGAGCAGGGCCGCACGATGCTGCGCCTGCAGACGCCCGCGCAACGCGAGGAATCGCTTCAGGGTGAATTGCGCAACGCGAACCTGCGCGGCGCGGCGACGCTCACCACCAGCAACCTCGCCGCGACCGGCGGCCCGCTCGTGCTCACGATGCGCGGCACGCTGGAGAATCTCGTCGTGCCGGGCACGGCGGCCTCGATTCCGACGCTCACGAGTCTCGCCGGCGGCTTCGAATCGGATACGCGCTACTGGCTCGGCGAGCGCCAGCGCACGCAGCCGTTCGTGTGCCGCAATATCGAACTGCACGAGCACACGCAGATCACGCTGCCCGCGAACTTCCGCGTGCTCGACATGCCCGAGCCGGCGCAGGCGCAGGACCGTTTCCTCGATTTCCGTTCGCAATACACGTTCGATCCGGCGACGCGCGTCATCGACGTCACCCGCGACGGCAGCACGCATTTCGACAGCGACGTCTGCTCGCCGGATGAATTCGCGCAGATGCACGCGGCGATGGAAACCGTCGGGCGCGACGTGCGCGCGCAGGTCATCGTGAAATCGACGCTCGATGGCGCGCGCGTCGCGACCAGCTCACCGTGAGCGGCCGTCGGGCGCGCAGGATCAGACCGGCCAGAGCGGCCCTTCCTGCATCGCGCCGATCTGCTCGCGCAGTTCGAGAATGCGGTCTTCCCAGTAGCGCTGCGTGTTGAACCACGGAAACGCCGCGGGAAACGCGGGGTCGTCCCA
>CALFSF010000201.1 GCA_937917025.1 uncultured Paraburkholderia sp. | reverse complement strand
TCCCGTTTCCGTCGATACGTTGTGCGGGTGGGGAGTCAAACGACAACAGGATTCGCAGGCAGACAGTCGCGGTGCGTCACGAGATCGCAGGCAGCAAACAGGAAACATCCCGGGGTGCCGTGATCGCGGCCGTTATCGGCAATGCGCTCGAGTTCTATGACTTTACGGTCTACGCGTTCTTTGCGGCGATCATCGGAAGACAGTTTTTTCCTTCCGATCATCCGTTGGGCGCGTTATTGCTTTCGGTCGCCGCATTTGGGGTGGGTTTTCTGGCCCGTCCGCTGGGGGGCATTGTCATCGGGCGCTATGCGGATCGGGCGGGCCGGAAGCCGGCCATGCTCCTGACGCTTGCGCTGATGGCTATCGGGATGGCGATCATTGCGCTTGCACCCCCTTACGCATCAATTGGTCTGGCGGCGCCGACCCTGATCGTGCTCGCCCGGCTGATCCAGGGTTTCGCGTGGGGCGGAGAAGCCGGCCCGACTACGTCCTACCTCGTCGAATCCGCGCCCGAAGGGCAGCGAGCACGTTATGCGAGCTGGCAGGTGGTAAGCCAAGGACTGGCTGTGCTCGTCGCGGGCACAATCGGAGTTTTGGCTTCCGCATCATTGTCTGCTGAAAGCATGGACGCCTGGGGCTGGCGCATTCCTTTCGCGCTCGGGCTGGCGGTGATTCCGGTCGGTCTGATCTTGCGCCGGAATATGCACGAGACAGGGGCGCCTGCCGACACAGCGCCGACTTTCGCGGTGGCGACCGCGTCGATGCAAGGGCGCTATCTGAAGTGCGTGACGCTGGCGACATTGATCATTATTCCGAGCACCGTAACGGTCTATGTCAACAACTACATGACCAGCTATGCGTTGACGCTTCTGCACTTTCCCATGACGATGTCGATTGCCGTCACGATGATGGTTGGCGCGTGCATGGTCGTCGCCGCGCTGGCAGGCGGCATTCTGGCGGACAGGTTCGGTCGCAAGGTGGTCATGATCGTGCCGTGTACGTTGCTGATGCTGGTTGCGTATCCCGCGTTCGTTGTTCTTAACAGCTGGCATTCGCTGACCACGCTGTTCGCCGTGCCAGCAGTACTCGCCTTATTGACCGGATCGCATGCCGCGGCCGTCATCACGATCATCCCGGAGACTTTTCCGAAGACGCTGCGAAGCACGGGTCTTTCGATCAGCTATGCGATCGCCGCAACGATATTTGGCGGCAGCACGCAATTTGTCGTGACCTGGTTGCTGCGCGTGACGGGCAACCCGCTTTCGCCGGCGTTCTACATCATCGGCGCCTGCGCGCTCGGGTTGCTCGGCATGACGTTGTTGCGCGAAACGCGCGACACGACGCTCGACTAGTCGAATCCAGCTTAACGTATTGCGGAGTATTGATGCTGATCGACGCGCACCATCACCTGTGGCGTATCGCACGAAATGACTACGGCTGGCTGACCCCCGACACGGGTTTTCTCTACCGCGATTACGAGCCGTCGGACCTCAAACCGATACTCGACGCGCACGGAATCGAGCGGGCGGTCGTGATACAGGCCGCACCGACCCTGGCGGAGACGCACTTTCTGTTGTCGCTCTCGGATGAGCACCCGTATCTCGGCGCCGTGGTCGGCTGGGTGGATTTTTCGGCAAGGAACACGCCGGAACAGCTCGACGGCTTGTCGAATCATCCACGGTTTCGCGGCGTACGGCCGATGATCCAGGATATCGCGGATGACGGCTGGATGCTGCGCGCGGAGTTGAACGAAACGTTCGTTGCGCTCACGGAGCGAAACCTGAGCTTCGATGCACTGATTCAACCGCGCCATCTGCGATCGTTGATCGAACTGGTGGAGCGGCATCCATTGCTGCGGATTGCGATCAATCATTGCGGGAAACCGGAGGTTCGCGACTGGCGCGCGGGTGACGCCAGTTTCAATGCGTGGCAGGCCGGCATGGCCGAACTTGCGCGTCATCCGAATGTGTTTTGCAAACTCTCCGCGTTGCCTACCCGCTCGGCACCCGACTGGACTGCCGCGACCTTCGAGGCCTATGTCGACGTGTTGATGACGGCGTTCGGTGATGCCCGGCTGATGTGGGCGAGCGACTGGCCGATCCTCGAGCGCAATGGTCGCTACGAGGACTGGCTTCGGGTTGCGCGCCGGCTCGTGCCCGAATCGGCGCACGCCAGCGTTTTCGGTGCCGCGGCGCAATCGTTCTATCGGATCGTGTGACAACGCGCCGGCGGACCGCCGCGTTGTTACCGCGTTTATTTGTGTGTGTCGAGATAACGGGTTAACCGTTCCACGCCCGTTTCAATGCGCTCCGGCGTACTCGCATAGCACCAGCGGAGAAAGCCTTCGCCTTCTGGACCGAACGCGGCGCCCGGGGCAAGTCCGAGACCGCCTTCAGCGACCAGTTGCTTGCAGAACGCGAGGCTGTCCGTTACGCCATCGACGCGAAAGAACGTGTACATCGCACCTGGCGACGGAGCGGCAAGCTGGACGCCTGGGACGTCGGCGAGACGCGTCGCGAGAAGGTCGCGCGATTGTTTGAGCCGGGCCACGGTTCGCGCGATGACCGGCTCGCCGTGTTCGAGTGCATGCAGCGCGGCGTTCTGCAGGAAGCCCGGCGTGCAGGTGGTGCTGAATTCGATGAGCTTGCCGATCTCTTGCAGGAGCGGCTGTGGCACGACGATCCAGCCAATGCGCCAACCGGTCATCAGCCACGCCTTGGAGAAGGAGTTGCAACTGATCACGCGGTCGCTTGCATCAGCCAGATCGAGGAACGAGGGTGCGCATTGCGTGTTGTCGTAGTAGTAGCGCTCGTAGACGTCGTCGGTGACGATCCAGATGCCGTGCTTGCGACAGTGCTCGAGCACGGTGCGCTGGGCCTCGGCGCTCATGACCCAGCCGCTCGGATTGTTCGGCGAGTTCACGAGCAGTGCACGTGTTTCGGGACGTAGCGCATCGAGCAGGGCATCGAGGTCGAGTTGCCAGCCGTCAGCGGCGAAGCGCAGCGACACGGTTTCCACGTGTGCGCCGAGGACTTTGGGCATCTCGACCAGGTTCGGCCAGAGCGGGGTGATTGCGACGACGCGGTCGCCCGGATTGACGATTGCCTGCATCGCAAGCATCAGCGCTGACGTGCCGGAACTCGTGACGGCGACCTGGCCAACGTCGAAAGGCGCGTGCGGCCGATGCAGTTTGCTGATGTACGTGGCGATTGCTTCACGCAAGGTCGGCAGACCGAGGGTCTGCACGTAGAAGGTGTCGCCCGCGGCGAGTCGCTGCGCGGCAACGGCGCGCACGTCGGCGGGTGTGGGCTCGTCGGGTTCGCCGAACCAGAATGGCAACACGTCGCTGCGCCCCATGCCGGCATTCGCGACTTCGCGGATTTTCGAGGAACGCAGTGATAGCACGGCACTGCGGGCTTGCAGGGAAAAGGATGACGTCGTCGACATGGCGGAGTATCAGGAGATGTGTGCGTTGAACGATTGCAGGGCTTGTTGTGCGCCACGGGTCAGCCACGCGACGTCCGAATGCAATGCGATGAAGCTCACCCCGGCCGCTTGATAGCGACGTGCTTCGTCGCTGCTGGTCGCGAAGATGCCGATGGGTTTGTTCGCGCGACGGCCGGCGTCGATGACGCGATTCACGGCGGATATGACGACCGGATGCGCTGTTTCACCGAGGTGGCCAAGGGTTGCCGCGAGGTCGGCAGTGCCGACAAACAGGCAGTCGATACCGTCGATTGCCGCGATGGCGGCGGCGTTCTCCACGGCCTGAGCGGATTCGATCTGTGCGATCACACAGGCGTTGTAATTGGCGCGCGAGACGTAGGACGGATCAAGTGCGTATCGCCCCGCGCGCACGAGTCCGGCAACACCGCGTATGCCCCCGTTGCCACCCGACGGGAAGCGGACGGAGGCGACCGCGCGTTGCGCGTCGTCGACCGTATCGATCGACGGAAACACGATGGTCTGCGCGCCGCAGTCCATCGCGCGCTTGACGAGGGTGGCGTCGTTCGCTGCCACCCTCACGGCGGCTGCCGTACGGGAGCCGTGGGCGCTCGCGGCGTCGATGGCGCGCAATTGCTCGACGATTTGCGCGGTGTCGTTAGGCGCGTGTTCGGTATCGACAACCAGCCAGTCGAAACCGCAGTGCGCAAGGGTTTCGGTGACGGCGGGGCTCGCGAGTGTCAGCCAGCAGCCGACGCTCACACGGCCGTCGGCCAGGGCTTGCTTGATGGGATTGGAATACGGCATCGTCAATGGACTCCGGGTTGAGGGAGGTCTTAACGATACCGCCCCCGGCGGGGCGTATTTTGCCGAAGTGCAATGGAAAGATGGCATGCGTGCGCAATGAACAAAGCGTGATAAACGGAAAACGTGAAATGAACGAAGCGGATGTCAGGATCGACCGGGCAGACAGCCTGATTCTTAGCGCCTTGCGTAGCGACGGAAGGTTATCGAGCCAGGAACTGGCCGAGCGTGTTGCGTTGACGGCGTCTCCGTGCTGGCGGCGTGTCAAGCGGCTCGAGGAAGCCGGCGTGATTCGCGGCTACCACGCGGATATCGACCCGAGGCGACTGGGCTACCACGTCATGGCGTTCGTGCAGGTGGCGCTTGAAAAGAAGGACGCGATGCACATTCGCGCGTTTGAAGATGCCGTAAGAGCGAGTCCGGAAATACTCGCCTGTCACTGCATTAGCGGGCGTTACGATCATCAGCTGACGGTGATCGCCCGAACGCTCGATACCTTTGGCGAGTTCATCCGGCTCAAGATTGGCAGCTTGCCGAACGTGCAGGAAATTCATACTTCACTCGTACTCAAGGAAGTGAAGGCGTTGGCTCACGCGGCGATCGAGATCGCCTGATCATTGACTGGAGAGACTGCATGACCCGTAACACCGCAATCGAGTTTGCTGAACGCTATTTCGACGACGGGCGTTTTCTCGCGGAACTCGGACGCCGCGTCGGCCGGCGCACGGAAAGCCAGCATGCTGAAAGCGCGCCGGCGCTGCGTGCCTATCTGAGCGACGAAATGGAACCTGCGCTGCGCGAGCTCGGCTTTGTCAGCACCCTGCACGACAATCCTGTTTCAAACGGCGCTCCGTTCCTGGTCGCGCGACGCATCGAGGATCCGGCGTTGCCCACCGTGCTGGTTTACGGACACGGCGATGTGGTGCGCGGCCAGGCGGAGCAGTGGACACACGGGAAGGGCCCCTGGCAGATCGCCATTGAGGATGACCGCTGGTACGGGCGCGGCAGTGCCGACAACAAGGGCCAGCATACCGTCAACCTCGGCGCACTTGGCGCGGTCATCGAGGCACGTGTCGAAGCGGGGCAGCCGCTTGGTTTTAACGTGACCGTTCTGATGGAAATGGGAGAGGAGGTCGGCTCTCCCGGGCTCAACGACCTATGCGCGGCATTGAGGGACGAGCTGCGCGCCGACGTGCTGATTGCGTCTGACGGTCCGCGCATCGGCGCGGCACGGCCGACGGTATTTCTCGGCTCCCGGGGCGCGGCGAACTTCGAATTGTCCGTGATGGCGCGCGGCAAGGCCTATCACTCCGGTAACTGGGGTGGTCTGCTGAGCAATCCGGCGGTTCGGCTTGCACACGCGCTGGCGAGTGTCGTCGACGAAAAAGGGCGGGTGCGGGTTGAAGGTCTGCGCGCGCCGGCGATCGACGCGCCCGTGGCCGCGGCGATTGCCGATCTCGAAGTCGGAACGGACCCAGGCGACCCGGCCGTCGATACCGGATGGGGCGAGCCCGGCCTCACGCCAGCCGAACGCGTGTTCGCCAGCAATACGTTTGAAGTGCTGGCGATGGTGGCGGGCAATCCCACGCATCCTGTTGGCGCTATTCCGGCCAGTTCGCGTGCTTTCTGCCAGTTACGCTTCGTGGTGGGAACGGATATCTCGCGGCTCGAAGATCATCTGCGCACGCATCTCGATCAGCACGGCTTTCGCGATGTGGAAATCAGCGTGACCCTGGTTGCGCCTGCGACCCGCCTTGCACCCGATCATCCGTGGGTGACATGGGCTGTGCGCTCGATCACGCAAACCACAGGAAAGAAAGTAGCGGTCCTGCCCAACCTGGGCGGCACCATTCCGAACGACGCTTTCGCCGATGTGCTCGGTTTGCCGACCATCTGGATTCCCCATTCATATCCGGGCTGCGCGCAACACGCGCCGAACGAACATATGCTCGGGACGGTCGCACGCGAAGCTTTGCGATTGATGGCAGGGCTCTTCTGGGATCTGGGTGAGACCGGTACCGCGAAGCTGCCTGCCGCCCATGTCTGACGCGGCGCCGGCGGCCTCCACGCCGCATTTCAATCGCGTGCCTGACGCGATGTGCGCGCCTCGCGTGCCATGCCCGGCACGCGCTTGAGTTCGGCAACCAGAAAGTCGGCGAACTCCCGAACTGCGACAGGCAGTGTGCGCCCCATCATCGTCTGGACCTCGATGCGGCGCTGCTGCACTTTTCCCGCCAGCGGCACGGCCACGAGACCGTCGTTTTGCAGCTTGCCGCGAACCGACAGCGCACCGGAGAAGGTGATAGCGCCCGATAACTGCGCGTACCGGTAGAGCGCCTGGCTATTGTTGGTCACGAAAACGGGCGTGAGTGCGATGCCCTCCGCGCCCGCCGCGACGTCGATCAGGGTGCGAATCGTCGTCCCGGGCTCTGACAGCAGGAGTTCATGTCCGGCGATTTCCGCGAGTGACAGTTGCCGGCGCCTTGCCAGCGGATGATCGCTGCGCATCATTGCAAACACGGGTGCCCGGCAAGCATGGATGATGTTCACGCCCGTCTGTACCGTGAGACTGAAAGTGAGTGCGAGATCCGCGTCGCCGGTACGCACAAGTTGGGTCGCGTCGCCGGGGCCGGTAACCGCCAACTCGAACTGCACGCGCGGATTGATCTGCCTGAAGAGGTGAATCAGTGACGGCATGAAGTCTGTCGCAAAGCCTTCTGAACAGGCGAGCTTCACGATACTGGCGAGTGAATTCCGCGCACTGTCGATATCGTGCACGATCTGTTCTGCTTCGAGCAAGCTTCTGCGCGCGTAGCCAAGGAGCACCTCGCCCGCGCTACTCAATGTCATGCCACGCGACTGGCGATCGAACAACGGGGCGTGCACCTCATATTCGAGCTTGGCAATCTGACGACTGATCGCCGACGATGCGACGTGCAGCCGTACAGAGGCTTCGGCAATCGAGCCGGTATTCGCCACTTCGACGAAATAGCGCAACGCTATCGAATGAAGGCTGTGCGTCATGGGTAGAGAGGTTCGCCGGGGATACGTGTGAGTTGAAGCCTGCGTTGCCGCGCGGTCGGGGAAGCAATCGACGGGTTGTCTTGCAGACTCGTCGAAGTGAACGATATGCGTGTTCTGCACCATCGGCGGCCTGGCTTGACGCGGGTGGCTTAAAAATCGTGTTTGATGCCGGCGCGGACGAGCACCTGATGATTCGCCGCGGAGCGTGTCGAATAGCCAATGGCCGCGACGGCTGGTCGTCCAGGCGAATCGGTACCACTGGCATGTTGATATGCGCAGATCATGAACAGGTCGGTCGCATTCGACAGCAAGCAGGCTGCGCCGATATTCAGTTGCCCGTGGCGCACACCTGCCTCACCACTGACACGCCCGCCGTACGCAGAGTCAAACGACGTGCCCACACGTACAAACGGGTTGATCTGAAAACGCAAGTTTACACCAGGCGTAGACGGCATTGTCGAGCCGCTGTAATCGGCGCTGATGCACATGGCTTGTCTGGCCGACAGGTTTTCAATAGGTATGGATACCTTATCGATTGAACAGGATGGCGTTCCAGACAGCGGGCGCAGCGGTATCACCAGAAACATCCGCTGACGCGGCGACACCTCTACGATCCCTTCGGCCTCCAGCCGCGCGACCGCACCCCCGATTGCGCGAGCGACTGACGCCGGGATCGCGGGCGAGTTCCTCGATGCTGATTTTTTCGCCGGGCGCGTAGCGGGGTGCCGCCCAGCAGCAGATCGCGAAGGACCGCGTGGGCGTCGCCCGCCAGCGTGGTGCGGCGTAGTTTGCCGGCGCTCATGCGCCGCTCCCATGCGCGCGATGCCGCGCATCCGCTTCCAGCCGCCGGTGCGCGACGGGCCGACCCTGGCCAGCCGGACCGCTTGTCGTGACGGGCAAAGACAGCCGTTCCGCCATGGGCTGTTCGAGATTGCGCCGCTTCCGCGAACGATCCGCAGCCGCGGTAGCCTTCTGCGCGCCGTGTGCTTCGGGGCGGGCATGCAGGCAGTGCTTCGACCGGTATTCCGGCATGAGTCATCAGGACACTTCGGGTTTTCACTATTCGTGTTTCGTCATGCGTTCCACTGCCAAAAAGACAAGACACTGGCACAATCTGCGGCTTCAAGGCGCCACGGTCTCTTTATAACCAGAAGAAATATCGGTTGTCTTCGAAATGCTTTGTGGAAATAAGACCCGTTTGCTACAGTCCGCTGCGCCCTTCGGACCGGTAGCATGGCGAACACGCAACGCACACGCAGGCCGGATACATAACACCAAGAGGACTATGTGATGAAATCGATTCGCTCCATTCTGTTGATCGGCCTGTTGCAGGTCGCTGCCGCAACGTCGGCGTTCGCTGCCGACGAGCTCGCGCAGATCAAGTCGGCCGGTGTCTTCAAGATCGGCACGGAAGGCACGTATGCGCCGTTCACGTTCCATGACGCCTCGAACCAGCTGACCGGCTTCGACGTCGAGATCGGCCGCGCGATCGCGCAGCGCCTCGGCGTGAAGGCGGAGTTCATCGAGGGCAAGTGGGACGGCCTGATCGCCGGCCTCGACGCGAACCGCTACGACGCCGTCATCAACGAAGTGTCGATCACCGACGCCCGCAAGGCGAAGTACGATTTCTCGAGCCCGTACATCACGTCGCACGCGGCGCTGATCGTGCGTTCTGACAACACGTCCATCAAGACGTTCGACGACCTGAAGGGCAAGAAATCGGCGAACACGCTGACCAGCAACTTCGGCAAGATCGCGCTCGCGCACGGCGCGGATGTGGTCGCCGTGCAGGGTTTCAACGAATCGATCGATCTGCTGACGTCCGGCCGTGTCGATGCGACGGTGAACGATTCGCTGTCGTACCTCGACTTCAAGAAGCATAAGCCGGACGCGAAGGTGAAGATCGCCGCGCTGGATAATTCCGCCGACAGCGACCAGTCGGGCGTGCTGATCCGCAAGGGCAATCCGGAACTGCAGGCCGCGATCAACAAGGCGCTCGCCGACATGAAGGCCGACGGCACCTACGACAAGATCTCGATCAAGTACTTCGGCAAGGACGTCTCGAAGTAATGTCCGGGCACGCCAGGAACCTTGTGAAGCGGGTCTGAACCATGCCGGCATGGCTGCATTTGATGGGTGCGTCGCTCTGGCCCCTGCTGTACGCGGGGCTGGTGTTTACCGTGCCGCTCACCCTGATTTCCTTCGTGCTGGGTCTCGCGCTGGCGTTTGCCGTCGCGCTGATCCGGCTGTTCGGGCCCGGCTGGTCCGTCGCCATCGTGCGGTTCTACGTCTGGCTGATTCGCGGCTCGCCGTTGCTCGTGCAGCTGTTCGTGATCTTTTACGGGCTGCCGAATGTCGGAATCGTGCTCGATCCGCTGACGGCGGCCATCATCGGTTTTTCGCTGAACGTCGGCGCCTACAATTCCGAGGTGATCCGCGGCGTCATCGAATCGATCCCGAAAGGGCAGTGGGAAGCCGCGTATTCGATGGGAATGACGCGCGGCCAGGCGCTGCGCCGCGCGATTCTGCCGCAGGCGGCGCGCGTGGCGCTGCCGCCGCTGTCGAACTCGTTCATCGCGCTCGTGAAAGATACGTCGCTCGCCGCCGTGCTGACCGTGCCGGAGATTTTCCAGGCCGCGCAGCGCATCGCGTCGGTGACGTATGAGCCGCTCATCCTGTACACGGAAGCGGCGTTGATCTATCTGGTGTTCAGCTCGGTGCTGTCGTCGGCGCAGGTCAGGCTCGAACGGCGCTTCGGGCGCCACGCGCTTTTCACGGGTGGTAACGGATGATCAAGCTCCAGAAAATCGAGAAGTATTTTGGCGATCACCGGGTGTTGAACGCGGTCGATCTCGCGCTCGCGCAGGGCAACGTCACGGCGCTGATCGGTCCGTCCGGCAGCGGCAAGAGCACGCTGCTGCGCTGTGTGAACCTGCTGGAGATTCCCGAAGCCGGCGCGCTCGAACTCGGCGATCAGCGGCTCGAATTCACCCGCACGGAAAAGCCCTCGCGCGATGCGGTGCTCGCGATCCGCCGGCGCACCGGCATGGTGTTCCAGAATTTCCAGCTGTTTCCGCATCGCACGGTCATCGAAAACGTGATGGAAGGGCTCATCACCGTGCAGAAGTGGGACGTTGCACGCGCCCGCGCGCGGGCGCACGAACTGCTGACGAAAGTCGGCATCGCCCACAAATCGGACGCGTGGCCTTCGACGCTCTCCGGCGGCCAGCAGCAGCGCGTCGCGATCGCGCGGGCGCTTGCGCCTTCGCCGGACGTGCTGCTGTGCGACGAGCCGACCTCGGCGCTCGATCCGGGGCTGGCCGCGGAAGTCGTCGACGTGCTGCGCCAGCTCGCGAAGGAAGGCATGACGATGCTGATGGCCACGCACGACCTGCGGCTTGCCGCATCGATCGCGCGCGACGTCGTGTTCCTGACCGACGGCGCGGTGATCGAATCGGGTCCGGCGCGGGACATTTTCACGCGCCCGGGGCGCCCGGAAACCGCCAGCTTCGTGTCCACGCTCACGCAAAAGCTGCCGGACAGCTGGGACGACTGATCCCGCGTTGGCGAACCGGCCGGCGCTTGCTTCGCGACTTCACTGTTATCGGTTCTGTTCGCGGGGTCGCCGGGTCGGTTTGCCGTTTCGCCGCGAAACGCGCGCGGTCGGTATCGCCCCCTCGACGTGTATTTTTTGACGCACATCAGTCAGATCGGCATCGCTCCGGATGCTTTCAGGCTTGGGTAGACATGGGCCCGGCACATGCACCGGCTGCGGCGAACCGTTATCTGTGGCGGCGCAGCAATCGCGCCGGTGTCGCCGGACGATAAATAACTCCTGCGGGAACAGGCGTTGCTGCTGACAGCGTAATGAAAGCGCACGCGTCAGTACGCCGGGAGTTCCATGTGTACTGTTTTGCTGGCTGACGACAACGTCCGCGACCTCGAAGCGCTCAAGCTCGTTCTCGAGCACGCGGGACACCGCGTGATGACCGCCGATAACGGCTGCGGTGCGCTGCTCGCCGTGCAGCGCGAGCGCCCGGACATCGTGATCACGGACTGGAACATGCCGTGCATGGACGGCGTCGAACTGTGCTACCAGATGAAGCGTCAGCCGGCGCTGGCGTCGATTCCGGTGATGATGGTCTCGGCCGCTTCGCCGCCGGGCATCGGCGCCGCGCCGTGGATCGCCTTCTACCGCAAGCCCGTTTCGATGCGTTGTCTGCTCGAACGCGTCGGCGAACTCGCACCCCGCAGCCGGCGAACGGGTGATCCGTCGATGATCGATCGCTGATTCGCCAAGGTCGAAGCAGCCGTTTTCCGTTTTCGCCCGGCCGGTGGCTTCCGGCGCATGGCGGCCGGTCGGGCATGCGCGGGGCGCCTGTGCGCTACAATTGCCGGCGGCCTGAACCACGGAAAATCAATGAAGATTCGGACTCTATCTCTCGCATGTGCGATGACTGCTGTGATGCTCTCGGCAGGATGTACGGCGGTCTACAGGAATTCGGACGCATGCGAGCAGATGACGCGCGAGAAACTCGCCGCGAAGTATCCGCGGACGCTGACGGTTTCGCATACCGGAGCGGCCATTCGTGGCGAACGCGTGGTCGTGGAAGGCCAGTTCGAGGCGCTGCCGAAAGCGGCGTCCGGGGTGGCGGCTTCGGGCGTTGCCGCTGCGTCGGGCACGCCGGTTGTTGTCGCAACCGGCAAGAAAAAGAAGGTCTACACCGCCACGGCCGCGGAGTGCACATTCGCCGGGTCCGACCTGACGGCGTTCCATTGGCTCGCGCCGGCTGATTTCGTCGATCCCGACGACGAAGCGTCCGAATAAAATCTCCCTGCGAACACGGGTGGCGCGGGGCGGGACGCACTGCGCCCGCGCTGGCCTGCGCTTGCCGGTTACGCTGGGCGCGCAACCTGACGCCTCTTTGCTGCGTATCGTCATCGTTACCGATATGGCGGCGATGAGCCGGCGCGGTGGGCACGACGGGACCTGGCTCACGGTGCTACGATTGAACCGTTGCCGACCAGGAGGACCATGATGGACGGCTTTGTCAGACATCAGATAGAAGGCGCGTCGGTGGACATCGACGTCGTGCCCGCCCGTCCACGCGGCTTCTGCGCGAGGTTCCGCATTTTTCGCGACGCGGCCGACCGGCCCGAATGGCACGAGGTCCATGTTTCCGGAAGCGTGTTCGAGACGGCGGACGAGGCCGAGGAAGCGGCCCGCTCGCTGGCGCTCGAAAAGGTACTGGCGCGGGGCTCATAGCGCGTCGTGCATCGCCGGCAGCGCATTCGCATTCGCCGCATTCCCA